>NZ_JBHZBH010000040.1:0-73017 GCF_042754765.1 Nonomuraea sp. NPDC059194
GGGTGTTACAGGACCGCGACCAACACCAATCGCACCAGAACTCACATGCTGTAACCGCTACCCCGTGGAGTGAGACAGAGCCGGTTTCTCATGTCCGCTCACAATGGCAAAAGCCCAGATGTGATGGCGGCGGCCGGATTGCGGATCCGTCCAGACCCCGAGCCTGCCGTAGTCGACCTGGGCCTCCTCGCCGGGACGAGGCGGCTCCAGCCGTAGCACCGTCACCTGCGACCGGCGCAGCTCTTCGGGCAGATTGGCCCCGATCCACCGCCGCAACGACGCCGCCGAACAGGTCAGACCCTGTTCATCGCGTAGCCGCTGGTGGATGGTGGCCATCGTGACGCCGCGCTTGAGTTGATCGACGATGTAATCCCGGTGCTCGGCGATCGCCGGCCAGCTCACCCTCCGCAGTCGTCCGTCCTGCAGATCGGGGAACCACCGACGGACATGTTCAGCCCACTCCGTCTCGGCAACCGGCGGCCCACCAGGGCATATGCCCTCTGCTAGAGCTGGTGCGACGTACTTGGCCACGGTGTTGCGTGAAACACCGAGACTGTCGGCGATCTCTCGCCCCGTCCGACCGGCGTGCCAGTGCATCAAGATCTCAGCAATGTCGATCACGTGGAACGACCTCCGCGCCATCATCGGCATCCCCCGAAACCCCGTTGAAGGGATCAACAGAAGGATCATGGACACGGATGACCAAGTCCAGGCGACACGCACACGTCGTGACCTGGCTCAATAACCTGATAGTGCCCTTCAGTAGTGGCTCAATTACCTGCTCAGCCAAGCCTCAATCTGGCTCAATAACTTGATCGCTGACACATCGCCGCTCTCGCGGCATGAACTGCGGCATCCAGGACGCCGACTACCTCGCATGGAAGCTGGCCGCGGTGCTCCGTGGCAGCGAGGTGCCGAAGAGAAAGTGCAGGCCTTCTTCGCGTGGCACCCCGGCCGCCACCACGCGCTCCTCCAGCCCGTAGCGGCGCAGGATCTCCATGGTGCTGAGCGCCCGGCCCTGCCCTTGGGACAGCTGAGGCGGTGTGGTGGCGCTCCATGAGGAGGGACGGGATGCCTAAGCGGGACAGCGCGATCGAGGCGCACAGGCCGACCGGTCCACCGCCGACGATGAGGACGGGATCTCCATCGTCATCAGGCGAACGCGGCGCCTGACCTGCCGGATCCGACGATCACGTGGCCTGGCGAGGCCGGACGCACGACCTGACGGCCATCCTCAGCCGACTGCTCCACCAACGCACTGCGGAGTGACGAGTGCTTTACCTCCCTTGACCTGCCCAATTCTGCTTGACACGGTCAAGTCGGGCGGCGAGGGAGGTCACGGATGGGGGGCTCCCGTCAGCCAACCGGGCCTGAATCCAGGGCACGCTCCGATCGAGCTGCTCGGCCAGGCGCCTCAGGCTCCACCCTTCCGCTCGCCGGTCCCGGAGCCATTGATGCAAATCCGAGGTGCCGACCTGGTCCGCCGTTCGCGCGATGTTCATGGCGACGCGCGATCGGCGTCCTGCGTCGGTGTTGACGCCGGATCCGCGCAGCGGGACACCGTGCTCGGTGAGCGCGCGGCGGAGGGTGGCCTTTCCCACGCCGAGCTGGCGTGCCAGTGTTTTCACACTGCTCTGACGCTCGCCGTACAACGTGGCCAGGCCTTCCCTGACCTCTGAGTAGCCCAGCTCGCGCAGGGCGTCCCGGAGCCTTTCGCGTGCGGCGCGGGCACGGGTGGCCCTACCGGCTTGCAGGTCATCCAGCTGGGCGGCACGGCGCTGCGGGCTTATCTGGCGGGCGAGCGTGTTGAGCGCGCCGGTGCGGGCCAGCCGACGACCGGGTTCGAGGTTGTCGCGGGTGCGAGGTGAACTCTGGTAGATGCGTCGTTGCGTGGCGCTGCGCGCGCCGGAGTGCTCGTAAGACGACAGAGCTTTGGTGGCGAACAGGCCGAAGGCCGCACGATAGGCGTCCGCGGTCAGGTCGTGGACCCGGACGTAGTTTGCAATAGCGTATTCGGAGCAACTAGGGAGGCGGTTTGGGTCACGTGCATACGCAGCCGAGCGGTGCCGGACCGTCGGCGGCTCTGGTCGACGACCTGTTCCGCCGGAAGCTTCGCCGGACGGGTCTTCGCATGGCCATCCTCGCGATCCTGGAGCAGGCCGGGACCCACCTCAGCGTGTCGGAGCTCGGCAGACTGGCGATCGCTGTCCAGCCGACGATCAACACTTCGACGGTCTACCGGAACGTTGCGGCGATGCGCGACTCCGGCGTCCTGCACAGCATCGACTACGCGGGCGAGACCCTGTTCGGCCTGGCCAGGACGCCTCACCATCACCTCGTGTGCGATCAGTGCGGCACCCTCGTGGAGATCCCCGCCGAACAGTTCGCTTCGGTGGCGGCCGGCCTGGCCTCCAGTTGTGGCTTCGCGCTCAGCCCGGCCGGGCAGGTGCTGCACGGCCGCTGTCAGGGGTGCGCGGGCGCGCTCTGACGTTCGCGGAACTCCGCCAGGACGGCCTTGCGCGTCGCGGCCGGGAGACGGTCGATGTACCCGCCGGGCAAGAAAGGGCTTCTTCCTCAAGAGTTGCTTCTTTGGTCCGCCTGGCCGAGCCGAAGCGCAGACGACGTGTGAGGAGCCGTTGCGGGGCGCGGGAAAATACGCCGAGATCGGGCCTTCTCGCCATTGCGTGGTCGAGACAAAGCAGATCAGATTACCCACGATTGAATGGCGTCCTCGGATCTGAGCGCCGTTCGATACGACGTCATCGCACCCGGTGTCGCCATCATAAAGGGCTGCAAGTGCCGATCAAGAAGCCCACGCTGTGTCCATCTGCTGGCGGAACCACGCCGCTGACGTGTAGTCCAGATCGCCGAGCGCTTTGACCACCACGGTCCGGCCGTCCGGACCGGTGAATGCGGTGACGGGGAAGGGCTGCGGTGAATCTGATGACGCGAGTGACATCCCTGTTCCTTAGGCTCGCCGGGCGTCTGGGCGGAAAGCGGCCAAGCGGACCGCTGTCCGCAGCCCGCCTGCATGCAGGTCGCGCACGGCGCAACCGCCAGTCATCCTGTGGAGGGTGGCGGAGTGGCCCTGGTGTCCGCGAGGGGGTGCAGAAGACCGCCCCACCACCGGATGGCCCTCACGCGGCATGCCCGGGTGGGGCTGCCGGGCGAGGGCCCGTCTGGGATCAGCTTGCGGGCATCAGCACGGTGTCGATGATGTAGACGGTCGCGTTGCGGGTCTGCACGTTGCCGCACACCACGTTCGCCTTGCCGACCTCGTAGGTCTCTCCCGAGCTGCTGGTGTCCACCTTGCCGCCCTGCAGGGTGGTGAAGGAGCCGTTCGCCAGGTCGGCGGGGGTCTTGCGGCCCGGCACCACGTGGTAGGTCAGGATGCTGGTGAGGGTCTTCTTGTCGGCCAGCACCTTGTCCAGGGTCTCCTTCGGGATCTTGGCGAAGGCGTCGTTGGTGGGCGCGAAGACGGTGATGTTCTCGGCGGAGTTGAGCGTGTCGGCCAGGCCCGCCTTGCCCACGGCGGTGACCAGGGTGGACAGCACCGGGTTGTTGGAGGCGGCGGTGGCCACCGGGTCGTCGGCCATGCCGGTGAAGCTGCCCTCACCCGAGTCGGGGACGGCTGAGCAGGCGGCGCCGAACGGCTCGTCATCGGTCATGGCCGGCTGCGAGGTCGTCGGCGACTGGCTGGCCGGCGCGGAGCTCTCGGCCGGGGCGGGCGCGGTGTCGGCGGCGGTGGTGGTGCCGGCGTTGCTGCTGCACGCGGCCAGCGACAGGGCGGCGGCCAGGACGGGCAGGGCGAGGAGACGCTTGTTCATGGTTGCCTTCTCTCTGTGTGTATTGCGGGACGGTCGTTGAGGAGCAAGGTCAGGTGACGGTCGCCAGGACCGAATGCCAGCCGGTGGCGCCGTCGGGAAAGGGTTCGGCGCGCTGCTGGGGCTGGGTGTGGCCGGTGGCGTCGGTGGCGCGGGCCTCGATCCGGTGGTCGCCGGGGGTGGCTTGCCACTGCAGGTGCCACTGCCGCCAGGTGTCGGGGTTGGGGGAGGGGGCGAGCGTGGCCTGCTGCCAGGCGCCGCCGTCGACGCGCACCTCCACGGCGGCCACGCCGCGGTGTTGCGCCCAGGCCGTGCCCGCGATGGTGGTGGGTCCCGCGCTCAGCCTGGCGAACGGCCCCGGCACCTCGATGCGGGAGGCGGTCTTGATCGGGGCATTATCGGCCCAGCCGCGCCGCGTCCAGTAGGCCTGCTCGTCGCCGAAGCGGGTGAGTTTGATGTCGGTCAACCACTTGGTGGCCGAGACGTAGCCGTACAGGCCGGGAATGATCATGCGGGCTGGAAAGCCGTGCACGGGGGAGAGCGTCTGGCCGTTCATGCCGACGGCGACCAGCGCGTCACGGCCGTCCAGGACGGTCTCCACCGGGGTCCCGCACGTCCAGCCGTCAGCCGAGCGGGACAGGATCTGATCGGCTTTTACGTGCACGCCAGCCCTCCTGAGCAGGGCGGCCAGGTCGACGCCGAGCCAGCGCGCGTGGCCGACGTAGGGGCCGCCCACCTCGTTGGAGACGCAGGTGAGAGTGATGTCCCGCTCCAGCAGCGGCAGCGCGAGAAGCTGTGCCATGGTCAGCTCGAACGGCCGGTCGACTAGGCCGTGGATCCGCAGCCTCCAGTTCTCGTACGGCACGCGCGGCACGACCAGGGCGGTGTCGACGCGGTAGAAGTCGGCGTTGGGTGTGGTGAAGGGGCTCAGGCCGGGCAGCCGCAGGTCGCTGCCGTACGGCAGGGGCGGGGCCGGCTCGGCCGCCGCGGGCAGGACCAGCAGGCCGCTGCCCGCGGCGGCGTCACGAGCCGCGCCGATTGCGCGCGACCCTGCGCCGCCGAGCACGGCCGCGCCGAGCACGGCCCCACCGGTGACCAGGAACGTCCTGCGGGCCGTGCCGTCGGCAGGACCCGACACGCGATCACCGTGACCATCGCCGCAGACGGTGACGGCGCCTCCGGCGAAGGCGCGCAGCCACGCCCTTCGGAGCAGGTGGAGAGTCAGCAGACCGACCGCGGTCGCCGTCAGCGAGGGCAGCACGTGCAGCCAGTCGGCTCCAGGCCGGGTCAGCGCGGCCAGGCCGGCCAGGGCGCCCAGCGTCACCATGCCGCCGAAAGCGAGGTACGGCCGGAACGGAGCGAGCACCCCCGCGAGCGCGGCGAAGGCCGCCACCGCAAGCGTCAGCCCGGCGAGCAGGACGTCCTTGTCCCGCTCGCCGAACGTCCTGATCGCGAAATCCTTCAGCCAGCCCGGCGTCAGATCGATGAACGCCGACCCTGCCGCCACCAGCGGACCGGCCGACGGGTGCAGCGCCGCCGCCACGAGTTCGCCGGCCGACAGTGCCGCGGCGGCGGACACCAGTCCGCCCGCCGCCGCGGCCGCTCTCGCGTTCCTCTTACCTGTCACATGAGGGATTCGGAGCCGGTCCGCGACCGGACGGGTGCGACTTTCTCAGCCGGTCGGCATCTCCATCACCAGCAGCGGAGCGGTGGTCGGCGCAGCCGAACCTCCTGCCGGCTCGACGGTCAGTCCGACGGCCGTGGCTCCCGGCACCGACACGGCCAGCGCGGGTGCGGTGTAACCGTCCTCGTCGGGCCGCAAAAGCCCGGCCGGATGCGCCCGCCCGGGGGTGAGCTGCCACAGCTGGTAGGTCTTGTCGTCGGGCAACGGCTGCAGCCCCGAGGCGAGGAAGACCATGCGGCCGGCCGAGCGGGAGAGCACCACTGTCCCCTCGACACCCCGCCGCTCGGTCGTGCCGGCGAGCCGGGCGTCCGGGGCCGCCAGCACCGCCGCGACCTGGCGGTTGGCGCTGCGCAGCTCCTCCAGCTCGGTGTGGGCCCGGTAGGCGAGCACGCCGAGGACAGCCGCCGCGACCAGCCCTACCGCCGCCATCGCGGCGGCGACCCGCGCCCCCACCTTCCGGTCGGCACTCGCGCGTCGAGATCCCTGAGGCCGAGCCACGGTCGGGGCCAGCTGCCTGACCTGGCCGATCTCGGCCAGCACTCTGCCCTTCAGCTCGGGCGGCGGCGTGGCGGCCGTGGCCTGGCCGAGGCGGGCGGCGGTCTCGGCCAACCCCGCCACCTCCTGGGCGCAGGAGGGGCAGCCGTCCAAATGCGCCTCGAAACGCCGCCGTTCCATCTCGTCATCGATAGCGTCCAGCGCGTACGCGCCCGCCAGCATGTGCACGTCCTGCCTCGTGTTCAGCTCTCCGTTCATCGCTCCACCCCCAGGCAGTCGCGCAACCGGATCAAGCCGTCGCGCATGCGGGCCTTGATGGTGCCGAGCGGCACCTTCAGCAGCTCGGCGACCTCACGATAGGAGTAGCCGCCGAAGTAGGCGAAGGTCACCGACTCGCGTTGCAGTTCCGTCAACCCGGCCAGACAGCGGCGCAGCCGTTCGCGTTCCAGGTTGCCTTCCACCGCCTCGGCCACCTCGTCGAACGGCCTGCGCACGTCCATGCGCGCCACCCGATCCTCCCGCTCGGCGCCGGCACCGGCCGAACGCACCCGGTCAATCGCCCGGCGATGCGCGATCGTCATCACCCACGCCATGGCCGATCCACGGGACGGCTCGTAACGGGCGGCGCTGCGCCATACCTCCACCAGCACGTCCTGGGCCACTTCCTCGCTCTGGGCGCGATCACGCAGCACCCGCACCACCATGCCGAACACCCGCGCGGCCACCAGGTCGTACACCCGCTCGAAGCTGGAGCGGTCACCACGGGCCACCCGGCCCAGCAACACCTCCAACTCCGGCCGCCGGCCATGGTCGGACCGGCTACTTTCCCGCTCAGAATCCGGGTTCGATCGCATGCGTCCTCCCGCCACTGCCACCAACCGCATATGGTCCATTCGCAGCCATCCGTTTCTTGGATGGGTGCGAGGCGCGTCCCACCTGGCGAGCTGGATGATGTCCCCGGCGGCGAGCAGCAACCCGAGGTACTGACATGCGCTCACCTGCGAGGACAACGTCCGGCTCGGCGTCCCGCACGCCGACGTGGTCCCGGCGCTGGCCACCGCCCAGCTCGTGATGGACCCTGACACGGCTGTTGCCCGCCTCAATGCCACCAGGGGTCGGGGGCGGATGATCGGTTGATGAGCTGAGCCTGGTGCCGGACGAAGCGGAACAGCGAGGCCGGACCCATCCGGGAGCCACCCAGGCCCGAGAACTTGAAGGAGTTCTTCGTTCCGTCGTGGACGAACGCGGTGAGGGCCGCGTTGTTGACGCTCACCGCGCCGGCCTGGAGCTGTGCCCCGACAGCCCGGGCAGTGTCGAGGTCGCGGGCGAAGACAGCCGCCGACAACCCGAAGGAAGAGTCGTTGGCCAGGTGCACGGCGTGCCGCGCGTCCGAGGCTGGCATGACGGGGATGATCGGGCCGAACGTCTCTTCCGTCATGACCAGCATGCTGTGGTCCACTTCGGTGAGCACAGTGGGTTTGCACCAGCGGCCGCCGTCCAGAGTCTCGACGGCCCCGCCGCAACGGGCGACGGCTCCCTTGGCGAAGGCGTCGTCCAGGTGGCGTTCGATGACCAGGGCCTGGCCCGGGTCGATCAGCGGGCCGATCTCGCCGTCAGCCGGCCCCGGCCTGGCCAGCCGTAGCCGCTGGGCCTTGGCGGTGAGGAGGTCGGCGAACTGCTCGAAGGCCGGCTCTTCGACGTAGACGCGCTCGATCGACAGGCACGACTGTCCGGCGTTGGCGGTCGCGCCCCAGAGGATGGCCGAGCTGGCCCGCTCCAGGTCGGAGCCTGCCAGCACGATGGCCGGATCCTTGCCGCCGAGCTCCAGGAAGACGGGGATGAAGGCTGCCGCCGCGGCGGCTCCGACCGCACGGCCCGTGGGCACGCTGCCGGTGAAGGCCAGCACGTCGACCAGCCCGACCAGCTCCGCGCCGGTCGCGCCGTCGCCCTCGACGAGGGCCAGGACCTCGGCGAGCGCGGGCACCCGCCGTACGGTCTCCATGAGCGGTGCGATGAAGCGCGGCGTCACCTCGCTGGGCTTGGCCAGGACGGCGCTGCCCGCGCCCAGCGCCGGGATGGCGTCGATCAGCCCGAGGAGCAATGGGAAGTTCCAGGGGCTGATGACGCCGGTCAGCTGGTAGGGAACCAGGGTCTGGCAGATCTCGACGCCTGGTACGGCCGCCGGCAGCGGAGCCCCTGGCGTCAGGAGCGCGGGCGCCAGGGCGGTCCAGCGCTCCAGCATGCCGAGAACGCTGCGCACCTCCATGACCGACTCCGCGTGCCGCCCGGTGTCGGCGATCAGCGCGGAGAGCAGGGTCGTCTCGGCGGCGGCGATCTCCTTCCGCCAGGCCAGCAACGCCGCCCCGCGAGCCTCCGGTGAGAGCGCCGCCCAGCCGGGCTGGGCGGCGCGCAGGCGGTCGGCCGTCCGCGCGAGCTCGGCCGCATCCATCGGGCGCAGGTCGCGCTCGACCGCGCCGGTGCGGGGATCGCGGACCTGGTGGGTCACGTGATCACCCCTGCCTTGCGCAGCCGCTCGATCGTCGCGCGCTGGCGTTGGGCGAACCAGGCCCTCTCCGGTACGGCATCGCCCAGCTCGTCCGGCTGCTCTCCCTCGTGCCTGCCGTACTCTCGCGCCCAGAGCGCCGGTTTGGCGCGGGCCAGCAGGTTGCCCATGCCCGGTCGCGCACGGTGGCGGCGGAGCGCTTCGAGGTCGAGCTCGGCGGCGGCCACCAGGCTTTCGCCGGCGCCCGCCTGGGCGAGCACCCGGCCCTCGAAGTCGATCAGTTCGGAGCCGCCGTTGGTCGAGTCGGAGGGGATGGGGATGCCGGTGAGCCCGCCGCTGTTGGCGGAGACGACATAGGCGAGGTTCTCGACGGCTCGGGCTCGGCGCGCGATGGCCTTGGGGGTGAGCTGCGGGCTCGACGCCTCGGAGGTGGGGTGGCAGAGGATCTCGGCGCCGCGCAGGGCCAGTGAGCGGGCCAGCTCCGGATAGAGGATCTCCTCCGAGGACAAGGCGGCGAGGTTGCCGATCGGAGTGCGAGCCACCGGCAGCACGGCCTCCGTGCCGTAGGCGTCCAGGTAACGGGTCCACACGTCGTAGGGCGTGGGCGAGTACATCGAGTAGAGCCGCCGCGCGCGCAGCACGACCTCTCCGGACGGGTCCAGGATCACGCACGCCTGGAAGTAGAGGTCGGGGAAGTGCTGGTCGCTCTCGTAGGCGTTGACCACGAGGTGGACGCTCTGGTCCTGGGCGATCGCGGCGAGCGCCGCGTACTCGGGGCCGCCGGGGGCGAGGGCCGCCTTGTCCCGCCAGCCGGGAATCGGCTCGCCCATCGGGAAACCGGTCAGCGCGTACTCGGGAAGCACGACCAGGCGCAGATCCGGGCCGATCCACGCGCGGGAGGCGCGAATCTGGGCCCCGATCCTGGCGATGGCGGCACCGATGGCGGCGCGGGCATCCGGCACCGACAGGCCGGTTACCGAGTGGGTGACGGTCTGCAGGGCGAGAGCTCGGTATGAGGGATTCGTCACTCGGGCCTTCCCAATCTGAAACAGTGTTCCTCAAAATGGAAAGTAGCACCGAGCTTGTCCCGGCGAAAGGGAACGACGTGACGCTGCACGAGGCCTCAGCGGGCCGCTACTACGAGGACTTCGAGATCGGGGACGTCTACCAGCACGCACTCGGCCGCACGATCAGCGAGGCCGACAACACCTGGTTCACGCTCCTGACGATGAACACCAACCAGAACCACTTCAACGCCGACTTCGCGGCCCGCGCGCCGTACGGGAAGATGATCGTCAACTCCGGGCTCTCGGTCGCGGTCATCCTGGGCATCTCGGTCGCCGACACCAGCCAGAACGCGATCATGAACCTGGGCTGGGACGAGATCCGGCTCACCCACCCGGTCTTCGTGGGCGACACGCTCTACGCCGAGTCGATCGTGGCGGACAAGCGCGAGTCGCAGTCGCGGCCCTATGCCGGAATCGTCACCTGCCGCACCCGCGGGCTGAACCAGGACGGGGACGAGATCATGTCCTGGCGGCGCAGCGTGATGGTCTACCGTCGCGACGCCCCGCAGGACAAGGGTTACTTCCCCGTCGCCAAGACCGGCGAGCTGACGCTCTGATGCGCCTCACCTACGGTCCCTGGGGCGAGACGCTGAACGAGCTCGTCTCGGCGGCTCGCGCCGCGGAGGAGGCGGGGGCTGACACGTTGTGGGTTCCCGAGCTGCACCGCAGTGCCACGGTGACCGCCGCGGTCCTGGCCGGGGCGACGACCGAGGCGCGGATCGGCACGGCGATCGCGCTGGCCTTCACCCGCAGCCCCATGACCACCGCGCTGGAGGCGCTCGACCTGGATGAGCTGTCCGGCGGCCGGTTCGTGCTCGGGCTGGGGTCGGGGGTGCGCAGGCTCAACGAGGACTGGCACGGGGTGACCTGGGACAAGCCGGTCAAAGGCATGCGGGACACCGTGACGGCCATCCGGGAGTTCACCGCGAACTGCCGGACGGGTGCGCCCATCGAAGCGCCGGGAATGCGGATCCGCGGCTACCAGCGGCCCTTCCCTGTCGAGCGCGGCCGGATTCCGATCTACCTGGCCGCGGTGGGTCCCGCGATGACCCGGCTGGCGGGCGAGATAGGCGACGGGTGGATCTCCCACGAGCTCTGCTCGCCCGCCTACCTGCGTGAGCAGCTGCTTCCGCAGCTCGATCCGCGGCCGGGCTTCGAGGTCGTGGTCTCGGCCTGCTGCTCCATCGACGACGACCCGGCGGTCGCCTACCGCAGGGCGGCCGGGCTGGTCGGCTTCTACGCCTCGGTCAGGACATACGCCGACTTCTTTGCCTTCCATGGGCTGGCCGAGGAGCAGGCCCGGGTGGTCGAACTGTTCCGGCGCGGCGCAGGCGCCGACGACCTGGCCGAAGCCGTACCCGAGCGGATGGTGGAGCTGCTCACCCTGTCCGGCACGGCCGAACAGGTCCGCGACAAGCTCTCCGCCTACGGCGGACTGGCCGACGCGATCAAGCTCACCCCGCCGACCCACGGCGTCGCCGCGGAGGAGACCCGCCTCGCGCAGGACCGGATCATCGAGCTCATCGGAGACCTGACATGAGACCCCTGCAGGACGTGCGGATCATCAGCCTGGAGCAGTACGGCGCGGGGCCGTTCGGCTCGCTGCATCTGGCTGACCTGGGCGCCGAGGTCATCAAGATCGAGGAGCCCCGGTCGGGCGGAGACGTCGGCCGATACGTCCCGCCCTACGCCGAGGGGGAGGACTCGCTGTTCTTCGAGGCCTTCAACCGCAACAAACGCTCGGTCTCGCTGGACCTGTCCACCACCGGAGGCAGGGAGGTGTTCGAGGATCTGGTGCGCGGGGCCGACGCCGTCTACTCCAACCTGCGCGGCGACGTCCCGCAGAAGATCGGCATCACCTACGACGCGCTCAGGCACCTGAACCCGAAGATCGTGTGCTGCTCGCTGACCGGGTTCGGCATGACCGGGCCTCGGGCCACCGAGCCCGGCTACGACTACATCCTCCAGGGACTGGCCGGCTGGATGGACGTCACCGGCGAGCCCGACGGGCCGCCCACCAAGTCGGGGTTGTCCATGGTCGACTACTCCGGCGGCTTCGTGGCCGCGATCGCCCTGCTCGCCGGGCTGCATGCGGCCCGGCGCGACGGGGTCGGCATGGACTGCGACCTGTCGCTCTACGACACCGCGATCTCGCTGCTGACCTATCCGGGGGTGTGGCATCTCAACGAGGGCTACAGCCCGGCCCGCACCCGGCATTCGGCGCACCCCTCGCTGGTGCCCTTCCAGGCGTTCGAGACCTCCGACGGCTGGATCGTGGTCGGCTGCGCCAAGGAGAAGTTCTGGCAGCGACTCGCCCCCGTCGTCGGTCATCCGGAATGGGCGGAGCCCGGCTCGCCGTACGCCACCTTCTCCCTGCGGCGCGAGCGCGCCGGCGAGCTGCTGCCGTTGCTGGAGGAGATCTTCCGGGCTGGTACGGCAGAGCACTGGCTGTCGCTTCTCACCCCCGCGGGAGTCCCGTGCGGGCCGATCAACACCGTCGCGCAGGCCCTGGCCGAGCCGCACACCGCGGCCAGGGACCTGGTCGTGGAGACCGAGCACCCCGCCTTCGGAAAGCTCAGGAACCTGGCCTCCCCCGTCAGGGTCGGGGAGCGCGCGCCCGCCTACCGCCGCGCTCCCCGTCGCGACGAGGACGCCGGCTACGTCCTCGGCGATCTGCTGGGCTACGGCGAGGCCAAGGTCGCGCAGCTGCGCCGGTCGGGCGCCTTCGGGGAGCCGCGATGATCGCCGAAGAGCTCGCCTCGTGGGGCACTGCGCCGCTGGAGGTGCCCGAAGAGGTGGGCGAGGCCGCCCTGCGGCATCTGCTCGACGCGCTCGGCACGGCTGTCGCGGCGACTCGCCTCGAGGCCGCCGGGCCCGCCGTCGCCGTGGCGCGCGGGCTGGGCGGGCCGCCCGAGGCCACGGTCATCGGGTCGCCTGGCAAGATCGGCGCCCCGGCCGCCGCCCTGGCCAACGGCACGCTCATCCACGCCCTGGACTTCGACGACACGCACGCCGGAGGCCTGGTCCACGCGACGGCTCCGGTGCTGCCCGCGGTGCTGGCTGTGGGGGAGGAGACCGGGGCCGGCGGAGCCGAGGCGCTGGCCGCGCTCGTGATCGGGCTGGAGACGGTCTGCCGGTTGGGCGCCGCCGTACCGCACGGGTTCCACGCGCGCGGACTGCACGCCACCTCGGTCTGCGGGGTGTTCGCGGCGGCGCTGGCCGCCTCGCGGCTCTACCGGCTCACCCCTGAGCAGGCCGTGCACGCGCTCGGGATCGCCGGGAGCCAGGCGGGCGGGCTGCTGGAGTTCGTCAACACCGGCGCCGCCACCAAGCAGCTCCACCCCGGCTTCGCGGCCCAGGCCGGCATCCTGGCCGCGCGGCTGGCCGCGGCGGGCGCGACCGGCCCGGCCAGCGTCTTCGAAGGCGCCTACGGGCTGTACGCCGTGCACGCCGACCGGCGGGTGGAAACGCGGGCCGTCCTCGCCGGGCTCGGCGCGGACTGGGAGTTGACGCGGATCACGGTCAAGCCGTACCCGGTCTGCCAGCTCAGCCATGCCGCGCTGGACGCCGGTGCGGAGCTACGGGCCATGATCGACGGCAGAGACGTGACTGACGTCGTCGTCGAGATCCACCCGGACGCCGCGCAGTTCGTCTGCGGCCCCGGCAAGGACCGCCCGGCGTCCGCCTACGCGGCCAAGTTCTCCCTTCCCTGGTGCCTGGCCGTGGTGCTGCTGGACGGCGAGCTGACCGTGACCGCCTTCGATCGCCTGGACCGGCCGGAGGTGACCGCGCTGGCGGCCCGGATCAGGCATCAGCCGGTCGACTTTCCCTGCGCGGCGGCCGACCAGCCGGGCCGGGTGAGCGCGCTGCTGGCCGACGGCACGCGCGTCACCGCCGCCGTCGACCGCAGTGGGGGAGGACCCGGAGACCCGGGGATCGGCGAACTGGTGCGCCGCAAGGCGCGGGCCAACCTCGGAGACCGGGCCGACACCCTCCTCACTCTCAGCGCTGTGCTGCCCGAACAGCCCACGCTCACCGCCTTGATGACCGCACTGGAGGCATCCTCGTGACCGTCTACCTGCCCGCCGTTCCCGGATATCCCCAGGCCGGTGCCGCGCTGCGCGCCGCCGGGCTTGCGCCCACCGATCTGGTGCACGTCGTGGAGTACGTCACCGGCGACACGCCCGAGTTGACCGCCCTCCGGCACGACCTGCTGGGCGGCCACGCCGTACCGGTGGCGACCGTGGCGGTCGAGGCCCTGCCCGGCGGCGAGCCGTACGCCGTGGAGCTGACCGCCCACCCCGGCGGCGGCGAGCTCGTCATCGCCCACGAGGACACCGGCCCGCACCGGGGCACGCTGCGCATCGCCGACGGCATCGTCTACCTCCCGAGCATCCACCCGTGCGACGCCCATGGCCCGGTGCATCCCGGCGACTTCCGCGCGCAGTACCGCTACTGCCTGGAACGCGCCGCCGACCTGCTCAAGGCGGCCGGGCTCGGCCCGCAGACGCTGGTGCGGACCATCGACTACACCGCCACGAGCACCCGAGCCGACTACCCCCGCTGCGGAAGGCCCAGAAGGGAACTGCTCGGCGGCACCGGCAGCGACGGGCGGCCGGTCTTCCCCGGCGCGGCGGGCATCCTCGTCGACCGGCCGGTGCTCCCCGGCGCGATGGTCTCCCTGGACGCCATCGCCTCCACCGCGCCCCTGCGCACGGTGAACCCAGGGTGGGCCCGCTACGAGACGCTCACCTACAAACCGGGGGTCGCCGCGGGTGACACGCTGTTCATGTCGGGCTTCGGCGCGCTCGAACCCGCCACCCAGAAGGCGATCTTCGACGGTGACCTGGCGGCGCAGGCGGAGTACACCTACGCCGCCATCGCCGCCGTGCTGCGCGAAGCCGGGCTGACCGGGCGCGACGTCGTCCGGCTGATCGAGTACGTCACCCCGGAGGGCGTGTCGGTCTACCCCGGGCTGGCGGACCTGCGGGCCCGCTACTTCGGCGAGGTCGCGCTCACCTCGGTGGTCTGCTCGGCCCTGCTGCGGCCGGAGTTCCTCATCGAGGTCGTGCCCGTGGCGGTGTTCCGGTGAAGGAGCTGATCGGCCGCGAGGTCGCCTACACCGCTCCTGAAGCCCTCGGCCGGGCGGCCATTCGCTACTTCGCGCTCGCCGTAGGCGACGACAACCCGCTCTACACCGACCCGGAGTACGCCAGGGCGCACGGCTACCGGGACGTCGTCGCCCCGCCGACGCTGATCTGCGAGACGAACCAGTACGCCAACCTGCCGCGTGACGAGGACGGCTACGCCGGACACTCCTGGAGGATCGAGGTGCCCGGCGCCCGGTTGGTGCGCGGCGGCAACGACTACACCTTCCACCAGCCCGTGCACCCCGACGACGTGATCACCGCCACCTGGCGCATCCAGGACGTCACCGAGAAGGCGGGGAAGGTCTTCGTGCTCTCCCGCGCCACCTACACCAACCAGCACGGAGAGCTGCTCGCCGTCAACGACGAGACGCTCATCTACGTGAGGCCCGCATGATCGACCTCGAACGCACCCTGGAGGCGGCCGACCTCGTGGCCTACGCCGGGGCCACCTGGGACTGGCACCGGCTCCACTACGAGCCCGCCTACCTCGCCGAACACGGCCTCGACCGGCCGGTCGTGGACGGGCAGCTGCTCGGCGCGCTCATGGCGGAGCACGCCCAGGACTGGGCAGGACCCGACGCCCGGCTCACCCGGCTGCGCTACCGGCTGGTCTCGATGGTCCTCGCGGGCGACACCGTCCGGGTGACCGGCGCCGTCACGCGGGTGGACGGCAAGCGCACCACGATCGAGCAGCAGGTGCTCGTCGGCGACAGGGTGGCCGCCACCGGCACGGCCGAGGTGAGCGACCCATGACCGTCGCGATCGCCGGAGCCGCCGAGTCCGACCTCGGGATCACCGGCCACTCCGTCCTGAGCCTGCAGGCCCAGGCCATCACCCGCGCACTGGCCGACGCCGGACTGGCGCTCAAGGACGTGGACGGGCTGGCCACCTGCGGCGTGTCCCGCTTCTCCGCCACCCAGGTCGCCGACTACCTCGGCCTCCAGCCGGTCTGGACCGACTCCACCTTCGCCGGGGGATGCGCGTTCGAGATGTACGTCGCGCGCGCCGTCCAGGCCATCGAGGCCGGGCAGTGCGGGACCGTCGTCATCTCCTACGGCTCCAACCAGCGTTCGGCCCGCTCCCGCTCGCTGGCCGGAGTGGTCGAGGATCACACGCCCGAGGCCGTCTACGAGGCGCCGTACGGCCCGCTCTACCCGTTCTCGTACTACGCGATGGCCGCCCAGCGCTACCTGCACACCTTCGGCGCGGGACGTGAGGCGCTCGCGGAGGTGGCGGTCGCCGCTCGGGAATGGGCGCTGCTCAACCCCAGCGCCTACCGGTACGGCGCGGGGCCGCTGACCGTCGAGGAGGTGCTGGCCGCGCCGATGGTCTCCGCCCCGCTGACCACCGCCGACGCCTGCCTGGTCACCGACGGCGGCGGCGCGATCGTGCTGACCTCGCTGGAGCGCGCCCGCGACCTGCCCAGGCCGCCTGTCGTGGTCCTCGGGTACGGCGAGTGCGTCACCAACACCTCGATGACCGGCGCCGACGACCTGACCACGACCGGCGCGGTCCGTTCGGGGGCGGAGGCGTTCGCGCGGGCCGGTCTGCGGGCAGATGACGTGGACGTGGCCGAGCTGTACGACTCCTTCACCATCACCGTGCTGCTCAGCCTCGAAGGGCTGGGCTTCTGCGGCAGGGGAGAGGCCGCCGACTTCCTCAAGGGCGGCCGGATCCGCCCTGGCGGCGGGTTCCCGCTCAACACCAACGGCGGCGGCCTGTCCTACAACCACCCCGGGCAGTACGGCCTGCTTCTGCTGGTCGAGGCGGTCCGGCAGCTGCGCGGCGAGTGCGGGCCGCGCCAGGTGCCGGGCGCCGAGGTCGCGCTCGCCCACGGCACCGGCGGCATCCTGTCCGCGCACGCCACCGTCATCCTGGGGGTGGACCGGTGAACGACTTCTGGGAGGCGACGCGCGAGCGGCGCCTGCTCATCCAGTTCTGCCGTACCTGCGAGAGGCACCAGCACTACCCGCGCGTGCTGTGCACCGCCTGCGGCGGCGGCGAGGTGGACTTCGTGCAAGCGTCCGGGCGGGGCGTGGTGGACTCCTTCACCGTCGTGCACCGCGCCCCCGCCGCCGGGTTCGACCCGCCCTACGTCCTGGCCAGGGTACGGCTGGCCGAAGGGCCCATCCTGCTCACCCACCTGGTCGGCGATGCCGACTGGGCCTGCGACCTGCCCGTCCGCCTCGACTGGCTACCCCTGCCCGACGGCCGCCACCTGCCTGTCTTCTCGGAGTGATGCACATGGAACTGACCGAAGAGCAGCGCCTGTTCCGGCAGACGCTGCGCGACTTCGTCGACAAGGACATCCGCCCTGTCGCCCAGGAATGGGAGGCGGCCGATCGCTACCCGGCGGAGATCGTCGAGAAGATGAAGGAC
Source organism: Nonomuraea sp. NPDC059194 (assembly GCF_042754765.1). Lineage (NCBI taxonomy): Bacteria > Bacillati > Actinomycetota > Actinomycetes > Streptosporangiales > Streptosporangiaceae > Nonomuraea > Nonomuraea sp. NPDC059194. The sequence continues at coordinate 17,103 of NZ_JBHZBH010000040.1, forward strand.
CTGGGCCTGTTCGGGCTGACCGTGCCGGAGGAGTACGGCGGGCTCGGCGCGGACATGGTCTCCTTCGCCCTGGTCTTCGAGGAGATATCCAAGGGCTGGATGGGAGTGGCAGGGACCCTCGGCTCCCACTCGCTGGCCGCCTGGATGATCGCCCAGCACGGAACGCCGGAGCAGCGCGAGCGGTTCCTGCCCGATCTGGCGACCGGAGCCCGTCGCAGCGGCATCGGCCTGACCGAACCCGGCGCCGGCACCGACCTGCAGGGCATCAACACGACCGCCAGACGAGAGGGCGACGTCTACGTCGTCAACGGCGCCAAGACGTGGATCACCAACGCCCGGCACGCCGACCCGCTGCCGGTGCTGGTGAAGACCGCGCAGACCACGCCAGCGCACCAGGGCATGTCCGTGCTCCTGGTCGAACGCGACACTCCCGGCTTCAGCGTGCTGCGCGACCTGCCCAAGCTGGGGTACAAGGGCACCGAGTCATGCGAGGTCCTGCTCCAGGACGCCCGCGTGCCGGTGGCCAACCTGCTCGGCGGCGTCGAGGGGCGCGGCATGCAGCAGGTCCTGTCCGGGCTGGAGACGGGCCGGATCAACGTCGCCGCCCGTGCGCTGGGCATCGCCCAGGCGGCCTACGACGAGGCCATGGGCTACGCGGCGCAGCGGCAGGCTTTCGGGCGGCCGATCCATGAGTTCCAGGCGATCCAGCTCAAGCTGGCCGATATGGCGATCAAGGTGCAGGCGGCCCGCCTGATGGTCTACTGGGCCGCCTCTCGGGCCGACGCCGGGCAGCGGGTGGATCTGGAGTCCGGGATGGCCAAGGTGCTGGCCTCCGAGGCGGCCCAGGAGTGCTCGCTCATCGCCATGCAGGTCCACGGCGGCTACGGCTACTCCAAGGAGTTCGTCGTGGAGCGGCTGTACCGCGACGCCCCGCTGATGATGATCGGCGAGGGCACCAACGACATTCTGCGCATGGTCATCGCCAAGGCGCTGACCAGCGGGAAGGGGAGTATCGGATGATGACCGCTCGTTCCTACCTCTACGTGCCGGGCAACGCGCCGGCGAAGCTGGCCAAGGCCTGCGACCGCGGTGCCGACGCGCTCATCGTCGACCTGGAGGATGCCGTCCCGCACTCGGGCAAGACCGCGGCTCGGGCAGCCGTCGCCGACTGGCTGGCACAGGGACCGTCCGGGCCGGAGATCTGGGTGCGCGTCAACCCTGGCCCCGCCGGGCACGCCGACGCCAGAGCCGTCGTCGGACCGGCGCTCACCGGTCTCAGCGTCGCCAAGGCGGAGAGCGCGGCCGAGATCGAGGCGCTGGCCGCACTGCTGGACGATGCGGAGGCCGCCGCCGGGCTGGCGCCGGGATCGGTCGCCGTCATGCCGTTGCTGGAGTCGGGGTCCGCCGTCTTCGAGGCGCGGGCCATCGCGCGTGCTCCCAGGGTCGCCCGCCTCCAGTTGGGCGAGGCCGACCTGGCGGCCGACCTCGGGCTCACTCCCGGCCCCGAAGGCATGGAACTGCTGTGGGCACGATCACAGGTGGTCGCGGCGAGCGCCGCCGCAGCGATCGCGCCACCGGTCGCGCCGGTGAGCGTCGAGGTGCGCGACCTGGCAGCCTTCCGCCAGTCCACCGAGGTGCTCGCCCGCCTTGGTTTCGTGGGCAGGGCGTGCGTCCACCCGGCTCAGTTGCCGGTGGCGCACGAGGTGTTCACTCCTTCGGAGGAAGCGCTCGACGCGGCCAGGTCGTTGCTCGCCCGGTACGAGCAGGCGCTCGCCACCGGGACCGCCGTCTGCCTGGACGAGGCCGGGCGGCTGGTGGACGAGGCCGTGGTCAGGTCGGCCAGGCGCGTGGTGGGCATGGCCGGATGATCGAGTGGATCGGCCGGGATCTGTCCTGGCGCCCCTTCACCATCCCGCGGTCGAGCCCGCCCGTCTCCCTCGCGCCCCTGCACGCCGACCCGGGGACGGGCTCGTTCCTGGTGCTCGTTCGCTTCCCCGCGGGATGGACACGGCCGGCGGCCGGTCACTACTCCTGCGACGAGGAGTTCGTCATCCTGGAAGGCGAGCTCGCAGTCTCCGGCACCGTGTTCGGAGCCGGAGACCGGGGCTGGTTCCCCGCCGGGCGGGAGCGAAGGGACTCCTGGACCGGGGCGGGCGCCCTCGCCCTGGCGTGGTTCTCGGGGCCCGCCGACTGGGTCGTGTCGGAGTAGAGAAGCCTCAGGCAGGCGCCTGGCCCTTCGCGGGGAACAGGCGCCGCCGCAGGCAGAGGAAGAACAGCACGAGCGCGACGGTGAGCAGAATGTGCCCCAGCCCGGCGATCCCCGCGATCGCGGGCCCGGTCTCCTTGCCCAGCACGGTCATCGTCCCGTGCAGGGTGAGCATCCCCGCCGTGAGGATGAGCCCGGCCTGGTAGGTCCAGAAGAACCAGCCGAACAGTTTGTTCTGGCTGAGCTGGAAGGCGCGCTCGAACAGCATCAGGGCGAGGAAGAACACCATGCCGAGGACCAGCAGGTGCGTGTGGACGACGGCGAGTTGGGTCTCGCCGGTGAAGTCGTTGAGCTTGGTGAGGTCGCGGTAGTACAAGCCGCTGGCCACACCGAGGATCATGTAGACGAACGCGGAGTAGTAGAGCTTCTTCAACGGTATTCCTTCGTACAAGCTGACATTTACCGACCCAGATAGGCGCGCCGGACCCGATCGTCGTCGGCCAGATCGGTCCCGGACAGTGTGATCACCCCGCTCTCGATGACGTAGGCGCGGTCGGCGAGCGCCAGCGCCTGAGTCGCGTTCTGCTCCACCAGCAGGATCGCCACCCCGCTGTCGCGGATGCTCGCGAGTGCCGCGAAGACGGCGCTGACCATGAGCGGCGCGAGGCCCACAGAGGGCTCGTCGAGCATGAGCAGCCTGGGCCTGGTCATGAGGGCGCGGGCGATGGCGAGCATCTGCTGCTCGCCGCCGCTCATGGTGTCGGCGCGCTGGCCGAGCCGCTCGGCCAGCCGGGGGAACAGCTCCAGGACGCCATCGGCGCGCTCGCCGGTGTGGTAAGCGCCCATGGCCAGGTTCTCCGCGACGGTGAGCGGGCCGAACAGCGCCCGCCCCTCAGGGACGTGCACCAAGCCGCGCCGTACGACCGCGTGGACCTGGACGCCGCGCAGGTCCCGCCCGTCGAAGAGCACCCGGCCCGCCGTGGGAGCCAGCAGCCCCGAGGCGGCTCGCAGCGTGGTGGACTTGCCCGCGCCGTTGGCGCCCACCAGGGCGACGATCTCGCCCATCCCGACCTCCAGGGACAGGCCGTGCAGCACGCGCAACCCGGCGTACCCGGCCTCGATCGCGTCAAGCTGGAGCATCGCCGCTCTCCTCTCCCAGGTAGGCCGCCACCACGCGCGGATCCGTGGCGATGCGGGCGGGCTCGCCCTCGGCCAGCACCCGCCCGCGTTCCAGCACCACCACCCGGTCGGCCAGGCGCATCACCGCGGGCATGACGTGCTCGACGAAGACCAGCGTCATGCCCTCGGCCCGCAGCTCCTCCAGCAGCCCGATCATCGGCTCCCGCTCGGCGGGCGTGAGGCCGGCGAGCACCTCGTCGAGCAGCAGGACCTTGGGGCGGAGCGCGAGCGCCCTGGCCAGCTCCAGCCGTTTGCGGGCGGCGGCGGGCAGCTCGCCCGCGAGCCGCGAGGCGTAGTCGCCGAGCCCGGTGCGCTCGACCGTCTCGGCCGCCGCACTGACGGCCTCTCTTCTGGTACGGCGCAGCGCCCCGGCGGCCACGGCCACGTTGTCCATGACCGTCAGGGCGGCGAAGGGACGGGTGAGCTGGAAGGTCCGCACCAGCCCCGCCCTGGCGCGCAGGTGCGCGGGGTGCGCGGTGACGTCGCGGCCGTCGAAGACGATCCGGCCGGAGCCGGGGCGCTGCTCGCCTGAGATGACGGAGAACAACGTCGTCTTGCCGGCGCCGTTGGGCCCGATCACCGCGTGCACCGTCCCGGATTCGACCTCGAACGTCACCTCCTCCAGCGCGCGCAGGCCGCCGAAGGCCTTGCTCACTGTCTCGATGCGCAGGATCATCGCCGCCTCCCGGCGAGCGTTCCGTACAGACCTCTGGGCAGGGCCAGGACGACGGTGATCAGCAGGAGCGCGTAGAGCACCACGTCCAGGCCGCTGCGGCCCTGCAGGAAGGCCAGGAACTCCGGCGGGGTGCGGACGAGCGTGGCGGCCACGTCCGAGAGGGGAGCCAGCACCGCGGCGCCGATCAGCGGCCCCCAGATCGTCCCGACCCCGCCGATCACCGCGGGCAGGATGGCCTGGATGGACATTGACGGGCCGAAGGCCAGGTCGGGGCCGACGAACAGGTAGTAGACCGCGTAGAAGCCTCCGGCCAGGGAGGTGAGCGCGGCCGAGACGCCGATGGCCATGAGCTTGTGGCGGATCACGTCGACTCCCGCGGCGGCGGCGGCGGTCTCGTCCTCCCGTACGGCCAGCAGGTTCAACCCGGCCTTGCCGTTCAGCAGCACGATCACCGTGGCCATGCTCGCCAGCGTGAGCAGGAGCGCCAGCCAGAAATAGGCAGGGTCGCCGACGTCGAAGCGCAGGGTGAGCCAGCCCTGCTCGCCGGTGACGGGCAGGGTCAGCCCGACCGCGCCGCCCACCAGGGTGGAGTTCAGCGCGGCCAGCCTGAGCATCTCGGCGAAGGCGAAGGTGGCCAGGGCGAAGTAGGCGCCCTTCAACCGGTAGCGGACGGCCAGGTAGCCGGTGACCATCCCGAAGAGCGCGGCCATGACCGTCCCGGCGAGCAGGCCGATCCAGGGCGACACGCCCAGCCGGACCGTCAGCAGGGCGGTGGTGTAGGCGCCGAGGCCGAAGTACGCGGCGTGGCCGAAGCTGAACAGGCCGCCGAAGCCGCTCATCAGATTCCAGGCGACCGCCATCATGGCGAACAGCAGCGCGCGCACGGCGACTGCTTCCTGCGCGGGCGGCAGCAGCAGCGGCAGCGGAGCGAGGACCACTCCGATCGCCGCGAGCAGCGCGAGCTTCCTGATCACGCGGGCCTCCCGAACAGGCCCTGCGGGCGCCACAGCAGCACGAGCACGAAGACGGCGAAGACCGCCAGCAACGGGCTCTGGCCTTGCAGGTAGATGCCGCCGAGCTGCTCGGTCAGGCCGACGATCAGCCCGCCCGCGACCGCGCCAGGCACGCTGCCGAGTCCGCCGAGGACCACGACCACGAAGCCGATGATGTTGAAGAGTTCGCCTGTGGTCGGCTCGACGGTGACGAGGGGCGCCACGAGTGTCCCGGCCGCGCCCGCGCAAGCCGTACCGGCGGCGAAGGTCAGCGCGTGGATCCGCCGCACGTCGAGTCCGACGAGCGCGGCGCCTTCCGGATTGGCGGCGACCGCCCGGATCGCGGTCCCCAGCCTGGTCCTGGTCAGCAGCAGCCACACCGCCCCGGCCAGGCCCATCGCACCCGCGAAGGCCAGCACCCGGCTGAGGTCGGCCACCGCGCCCAGCAGGCGCAGTGGCGTGTCGAAGCCGACCGCCACGGTCCTGGTGTCGCCGGAGAAGATCAGCAGCAGGGCGTTCTCCAGCAGCAGCGCGATGCCGAGCGTCAGCAGGAGTTGCGCGGCCAGCGAGCCGCCCATCGTGCGGCTGACCAGCCGCCGCTGTACGGCGTAGCCGAGGCCGAACAGCAGCGGCACGCTCACCAGGAGCGACAGGTAGGGGTTGATCCCGGCGTGGGCGGCCAGCAGCGCGGTGGTGTACATGCCGAGCGTCATGAAGGCGCCGTGGGCGAAGTTGACGATGTCCAGCACGCCGAAGATCAACGTCAGGCCCATCGCGACGAGCGCGTAGACGCCGCCGAGCAGCAGGCCGGTCAGGACCGCCTGGGCGGTGACCGTCCCGCTGCCCGAACGGATCCACGCGCCCGCCACCACAGCGGCCGCGATGGCGACGCCCAGAGCCGCTCGTCTGATCACTTCGCCTGCGGTTTCGGCTCGGCCACGGCCTTGGCCGCGGGATGCACGGGCACCACCTTGCCCTGCTGGACCTGCAGGACGATCGGCGTGGCGTTCTTGTTCTGCCCGGTCTGGTCGAACTGCACGGGCCCGTCGAAGGCCATCAGCGTGTCGAAGGAGATGCCCGCCAGCGCCTCGCGGATCTTCACCGGATCCCGGCTGGCCGCCTTCTCCAGGGCCGCGGCGATCAGCCGTACGACCTCGTAGGAGGTGAACGGGATGAAGCGCAGTTCCTCGCCGTGCCTGGCCTGGAAGGCGTCGAGGATCGCCTTGGTCTCCGGCTTGGTGGCGTCGTAGTTGAAGTTGGAGTCGTAGATGCCTTCGGCCGCCGCGCCCCCGTCGCGGGGGAAGACCGGCGAGCTGAAGGCGCCATGGGACACGCCGAGCACGAGCTTCACACCTGGCTGGACCGAGGCGATGGCCTTGGCGGTCAGCAGGCCGTCGCGGTAGTAGCCGGTGACGGCGAGCGCGTCGACTCCGGCCGCCTTGATCTTGGTGAGCTCGGTGGTCAGGTCGGCGGTCTTCAACGCGTCGTAGGTGATCTCCGGGCCGACCTGGAGACCCAGCTTGGCGGCCTCGTCGCTGAAGGACTTGTAGGTGGCGGTGCCGTAGTCGGTCTGCTCGTGGAGGTAGGCGACCTTGGCGATCTGCTGCCCGGTCCTTTCGGCCAGCTCCTTGAGGTGGCGCGCGCCGTACCTGCCGAGGGTGTCGGAGGAGGGCTGGAGGCGGAAGGTGAAGGTGTAGCCCTGCTTGAGGATGTCGTCGGCGGAGGCGACGTCGATGACGAAGGGCACCTTGCTCCGCTCGGCCACCGTCGCGATCTGCGCGGCGACCGCGCTCTGGTACGGCCCGACCAGCGCGACGGCCCCCGCCTGGGTGAGGCGCTGCGCCTCGCTCTGGCCGACCTCCGGCTTGCCCTGGCTGTCGGCATCGAGGATCTCCAGCTTCGCGCCGCCGAGGGACTTGATGCCACCGCCTGCGTTGATCTGCTCGGCGGCCAGCTTGACGGCCTTGGACATCTGCTGGCCGTCGAAGGCCAGCGGGCCGGTGAGGGGGTGGATGGAACCGATCTTGATCGTGCCCGAGCCGGCGGGGGCGGCGGCTCCGCCGGGTGCGGAGCCGCCGCAGGCGCTCGCGGTGAGCGCGAGGAGAGTGCCGAGGGCGAGGGAGGGGACGATGCGCATGGCGACCTCCATGTTCCTATTCAAGGAACGCTGTTTCGCAGATGCTCGCAGCTGGCTCGGGGCGCGGTCAAGCGACCGGCGCCGCGGCTCCCTCGGTGAGCCTGCCGTCGGTCATGGTCAGGACGGTGTCCACCATCGCCAGCGTGGCCAGGTCGTGCGTCACCATGACGGTGGCCAGATTGTTGCGCCCGGTGAGCTCGGCCAGCAGCGAGACGATCTGCTCGCCGCGGTGATGGTCGAGCGCGCTGGTGGGCTCGTCGACCAGCAGCACCTCGGGCGAGTTCATCAGCGCGCGGGCGATGTTGACCCGCTGCCGCTCGCCGCCGGAGAGCTGGTGCGGGCGCTTGTGCTCCTTGTCGGCGAGGTCCACGGCGAGGAGCAGTTCCCTGGCCCGCATGCTGGCGGCCCGGGGAGATTCCCCGGCCAGATGCGCCATGACCAGGAGCTGGTCGAGCGCGGTGAGGGAGGGCAGCAGATTGGCCTGCTGGAACACGATTCCGATGTGGTCGCGGCGCACCTTTGTGCGCTTGGCCTGACCGGCTCGGGAGACGTCCTGCCCGGCGATGCTGACGACGCCCGAGGCGGGCGTGACGAGGGTGGCGGCGACGGCGAGCAGGCTGGACTTGCCAGAGCCTGAGGGGCCGACGACGGCGGCGAACTCGCCGGGTTCGACGGTCATGCTGACGCGGTCGAGCGCGGTCAGCGTGCGGTCCCCGTCGGGGTAGGTCAGGACGATGTCGGTGAGCTTGAGGGTCATCGGGAGGCTCCCAGGGCGATCAGCGGGTCGACGGAGGTGATCTTGCGGATGGCCAGCGCGGCACCGACGGCGCCGAGCAGGATCATCACCGCCACCGGCACCACGGTGGTGGCCACCGACAGCACGAACGGGACCGTGCCCTCGGCGAGCGCGCCGAGCGCCGCGCCGAGCGCGCCGCCGACGCCCGCGCCGAGCAGCAGCACGATGACGGCCTGGGCGAGCGCGTCGCGCAGCAGGTAGCCGGAGCTCGCGCCGAGCGCCTTGAGCACGGCGACGTCGCCGCGGCGCTGGATCGTCCAGACGGTGAAGAACGCGCCGATGACCAGGGCCGAGATCGCGAACAGGAAGCCGCGCATGAGCTGGAGCGAGCCGTTCTCGGAGGAGAAGGAGCCGATCGCGGCGGGCGCGTCGGACAGCGGGACGGTCGTGGTGCCGAGCTTGGTGTCGGTCGCGGCCAGGTCCGGGTCACCGCTGGTGCGCAGAGCCAGGACGGTGGCCACCGTGTCGGCGCCGCCCTGCTGCTGGCTCATCCACTCCCAGTCACCGATGCTGATCCAGGCGACAGGGATGTGGCTGTAGGAGGCCTCGCCCCTGGCTCCGGCGACGGTGAAGTCCTTGCCGGAGATCTGCACGGTGTCGCCGGCCTTCAGCCCGCTGTCGGTCGCCAGCGCGGCGGACAGGACGACCTTGCCGGTGTCGACCTTCTGCCCCTCGGCGAGCTCGCCGCCCGGCTTGACGCCGAAGAGGGCCACGCCCGAGCTCTGGTCGTCGCCGTAGGCGATCCTCGACATGGAGACGCCGAGCCGCTCGGCGGTGACGCCCGGCACCTTCTGCCAGTCCTTCCAGTCGGCATCGGTGATGCGGCTGTCCCCGAAGGCGGGCTTTTCGCCGCTGTCGAAGACGATGTGATCGGCGGAAAGGTTCTCCACCGCCGAGATGTTCTCCTGTGCCAGCCCGGCGGTCAGGCCGGACAGCATGGTCACCAGGAGGGTGATGAGAAAGACGACGGTACCCATCAGGGCGAACCGTCCCTTGGCGAAGCGTAGGTCTCTGAGCGCCACGAACACGGCGCGTCCCCCGTTGCGGACGAAGTGGAATCTGACTGCTTCAGCCTGCGGGTCATCGGTGTTTCCGCACATCGTGCACTCGGTCGGTCAGAAATACTTCTTTTGAACGATGCGGCAGATGATCGAGATTGCATACGTTGAGTGAGACATGACCGACTATCCGTTCCCGCCCGCCCTCCGGCTGCTCCGCTGGGCGATCCACGGCACCTTCGCGATCCTCCTGGTGATCGCGGTGGCCGGGGTCGCCAGGCAGGGACAGATCCTGCCGACGCTCGGGGGAACGCTGCTCGGAGCCCTGTACGCGGCCGGGATCCTCATCGAGGGGCGGCTGCCGCACTTCGGCGGGCAGACGCACCTGCGGCTGGGACGGCTCTGGCTGGTGGTGATCACGCTCGGGTGGGCGGCGCTGGCCGTCGCCTCGCCGCAGTTCGTCTGGCTGGCCTTCCCGCTCTTCTTCGCCTACCTCCACCTGCTGCCGCTGAGCGTGGCGTTGCCGGGGGTGGCGGTGCTGACCGTCGCGGCCATTCTGGCCGCCGCGTGGCACGAGGGCCGGCTGACCGCCGCGCAGATCATCGGGCCGACGATCGGCGCCGCCGTGGCCACGCTCATGGCGATGGTCTACAAGGCGCTCTACGCCGAGAGCGAGGAACGCCGCCTGCTCATCGACGACCTGGTCCGCACCCGCGGCAAGCTGGTGACGGCCGAGGGCGACGCCGCCCGCCTGGCCGAACGCGAACGCCTGGCCAGGGAGATCCACGACACCCTGGCGCAGGGCATGTCCAGCATCATCCTGCTGCTGCGCGCCGCCCGCCGCGATCTCGCCGATGATCCGGGGGAGGCGGAGCGCCGCATCATCGAGGCGGAGGACGCGGCCAAGGAGAACCTGGAGGAGGCGCGCAACTTCGTGCGAGCCCTGGCCCCGCCGGCGCTTCAACACTCCTCGCTGGTCGCGGCGCTGCGCAGGATCAGCGATTCGGCGGTGGCCGGCACCTCCATCACGGTGCGCTTCGAGGTTTCGGGCACCCCGGTCCCGCTGCCCGTCGACTACGACGCCACGCTGCTCCGCGTCGCCCAGGGCGCCCTGGGCAACGTCAGCCGCCATTCCGGAGCCGAACACGCCGGAGTGACCCTCACCTACCTGGACGACATGGTCATGCTGGATGTCTTCGACGACGGCCGCGGATTCGACCTGGGCAGTCCCGCCGGCGAGGCAGCGGGAACCGGTTACGGTCTGCGGGTCATGCGGGAGCGCGTGAGCACTCTGGGGGGCACCCTCACCGTGGAATCGTCTCCCGGGGAGGGCACGGCCGTCGTGGCCACCCTGCCGCTGCCGCGAGGGGAGGCGGCGTGATCCGGATCATCCTGGTGGACGATCACCCCGTCGTCCGCTCCGGCATCCGCGCCATGCTCGCCGGGCAGCCCGACTTCGAGCTGATCGGCGAGGCCGCCACCGGCGAAGAAGGCGTGGCGCTCGCCCGCACGCTCGCGCCCGACGTCGTGCTGATGGACCTCCAACTCGGGCCGGGCATACATGGCAGCGAGGCGACCCGGCAGATCGTCGCCCTGAACGGCCCCCGGGTGCTGGTGCTGACCACCTTCGACACCGACGCCGACATCGTGGCCGCGGTCGAAGCCGGTGCGACCGGCTACCTGCTCAAGGACGCCCCGTCCGATGACCTGCACGCCGCCGTCCGCTCGGCCGCCGCGGGCGCCAGCGCCCTGGCGCCGCGCGTCGCCTCACGCCTGCTGGGCCGGGTCAGCGCCCCCGATGCCGCGCTCTCCCCCCGTGAACTGGAGGTTCTCGGCCATGTCGCGGCAGGTTTGTCCAACCGGCAGATCAGCAAGGCGATGTTCCTCAGCGAGACCACGGTCAAGACCCACCTGGCGCACATCTACACCAAGCTCGGCGTGGATTCCCGTACCGCGGCCGTCGCCGCGGCCTCGAAGAAGGGCCTCATCCGCCCCCCGTGAGCTCCCGCCTCGACAGCCTCTTGGGGTAGACCTCACGGACGCGATGCCCAGGATGGTGTGAGCCGGTCGACATCACCGGCGCTCGCCAGCTCGCTCAGGGAGGATTCCAGAGCGTCCACGGCTTCGACGGATAGCGCCCGTCCCGCGTTGAGCCGGAACTTCACCGCCAGCTCCTCCTGAGTCAACGGAGCTCCCGGGCCGCCGCGCGAGGAGTCCACCCGATGCTCCAGCAGCGCGCCTGCCCGGGTGCGGACCCGAAGGGCGGCGCCGAAGCTGGTGGGGAACAGGTCGGTGGCCCGCTCGTCGGCCACGCACCGCACCTTGGCGGCCAGTGCCAGCCGCTCGGGGCGGAGCTCGGCGAAGTCGTCCAGGTAGACGCCCAGCCCACCGCCTCCGAGCAGGGCGGTGGCCACCGTGTAGGGGCCGGAGAATCTGGCATGGTACGCCGAAAGAGGGCGGATCTTCTCCTCGTACGGCTCGGCGATCGTGCGCAACACGGGGCCGGGCACGGCCAGTTCGATCTCCTGGATGTCGGCGGGGTCGAGGCCGCGCTCGCGCAGCGCCAGCGCGCAGTCGATGCCGGGATGGGTGAAGTGGTTGGTCGGGTAGGGCTTGTAGACGGTCCGCGTGACCTCCCAGCGCTCGCCCAGACCGGAAAGCAGAGCGTCGCTGTCGTAGCGGCCGTCCAGGTAGGCGGTGAGGAAACCGAACCTGCCCTCCAGCACGGTGGGCGGTCCGGTGAGGCCCGCGCGGACCAGGGCGGCCGCGCTGACACCGGCGTGCGCGGCCCAGCCGCAGTGGACCCGCTTGATGGTGCCGCCGGTCCGGTTGGCCTCCAGCAGCCCGGCGCCCATGCTGGCCGCGACACCGACGGCGGAGACGAGACCAGGGGCGTCCAGACCATAGAGGAGTCCGGCGGCGACGGCGGCCCCGATCGTGCCGCAGATGGAGGTGGCGTGCAGGCCCTTCTCGAAGAAGAGCGAGTTGCGCAGGTCCGGCAGGTAGGAGGCGGCGCCCAGCCGTACACAGATCTCATCGCCCACGGCCACCGCCACGAGCAGCGCGCGGCCGTCGGAGCGGGTCTCCGCCGCCGCCGCCAAGGCGGCGGGCACCACGGAGGCGCTGGGGTGCAGGACCGACGGCAGGTGTGTGTCGTCGAAGTCGAGCGCGTGCGCGAGCGTCCCGTTGACCAGCGCGGCTGACGGGGCAGGGAGTCGGTACGGCATGCCGATCGCACCGGCCTGCGCGGCTCCACCCCAGGAGGCGGTCACCTGGCGGACCGCCTCCAGCGGACCAGGCTCGGACTCCTCGGCGTGCGCCGCCAGGCAGTTGCCGAGCACGTCCCGGATCCGGCCGATGGCGTCCGTTTCGACTTCTCGTGGCAGTCCGTCGTCGCGGCAGTCGGCCGCGAAGCGGGCCAGAACCTGAGCGTAGGTGGTCATCACAGCACCGCCAGCGGTCTGACGGGAGCGCCGGTCGCCCCCACGACGGGCAACGGGTTGACGACGAGCAGGAACTCTCGTGCCGTGGTGTCGAGCACCTCGTGCAGCCGCATCGTTTCGACGATGTTGATCCCTTCCTCCACGAGGAGTACACGATGGACCGGAAGAGCGGCGTGACCACGACCGGCTGCGATGTGCTCGAAGGCGATGGTCTCCCCGCCCACCAGCCGTGGGCGCCGCTCGGCCAGCCAGCGTGCCGCGGCCTCGCCGGGGCCCGGCGCCCCTGCGGCCTGCCCGGTGAAGATCATGGGGTTCGACCAGTGACGAGACCAGCCGGTGCCGATCAGGATGGCCTGGTCCGGCGCGAAGTCCAGTCCGTCCGCGGCCCGGTCGAGGTCGCCCGGCGTGATCTCGTATCCGGCGGGCAGAGTGGCGACCCCGTGGACGGCGGCCACGTCGAGGAGCACCGCGCGCCCGAGGTAGGGAGAGAAGGCGTCGATGCCCAGCGCCGAGAATCCCTGGTGGCTCTGCACGGTCTCCGACGCCACCCCGCCGTACAGGACACCGTCCTGGGAGACGTGCGCCAGCGCGTCCACATGGGTGCCGACGTGACCGCCGGTGATGATGATCTCGTTGGCGGCCGAGCCGCCGTCTTCCCTGATCAGGTCACCGTGGCGCCGCTCCAGGAGCATGCGGAAGGGCGGGTGGTTGGGAGACTGCGGCATGCCGGTGCGCATGGGCTGGGCAAGGTCGATCACTCGGGCGCCGGAGAGGGCTTCCCAGGGGCCCGGCATCAGATGATTCCCTTCTCGCGCAACTCGTCGATCTCCTTCGCCGGCAAGCCGAGACGGCCCTGGTAGACCTCGTCGTTGGAGGCGCCGTGGGCCAGGCCCGTCCAGCGGATCGAGCCAGGAGTCTCCGACAACCGGAACAGCAGGTTCTGCATGCGCAGCCGACCGAGGTCGGGGTCGTCGACAGTGGTGATGGAATCGAGCGCCTGGAACTGTGGATCCGCGAAGACGTCAGAGATCTCGTACACGGGGGCGATCGCGGCCTGTGCCTTCTCGAACTCCGACATGACCTCGCTCAGGTCGCGAGCGGCGATCCACGGGGTGAGGCAGGTGTCGAGCTCGTCGGCGTGCTCGGCCCGGCCGGACCCGGAGGCGAACCAGGGCTCCTCGATCACCTCAGGGTGGCCTACCAGGAGCATCACCCGCTCGGCTATGGATTGCGCGGAGGTCGACAGGGCCACCCAGCGGCCGTCCCTGGTGCGGTAGGTTCCGCGCGGGGCGTTGTTGACCGACCGGTTGCCGGTCCGCGGCTGCAGGTAGCCGAGCTGGTCGTAGGCGGAGGGCTGCGCTCCCAGGACGGTGAGCAACGGTTCGATGATGGCCAGGTCGATGACCTGGCCCCGGCCCGAGGTCTGCCGGTGCAGCAGGGCGATGGTCACCGCGTTCACGCAGGTGAGCGCAGAAATCCCGTCAGCCAGGCCGAACGGGGGAAGGGTGGGTGGTCCGTCCGGCTCGCCGGTGATCGCCGCGAATCCGCTCATCGACTCGGCGAGGGTGCCGAATCCGGGCCTGCCGGCGTAGGGGCCGAACTGACCGAAGCCGGTCACCCGCGCGATGACCAGCCCGGGGTTGTCCTCGTGCAGGGATTCCGGAGACAGGCCCCAGCGTTCCAGCGTGCCCGGCCGGAAGTTCTCGATCAGGACGTCCGCCTCGGCGGCCAGGCGCCGCAGCAGTGCGGCGCCCTCCGGCGTGCCGAGATCGGCGGTGACGGCCTTCTTGTTGCGCCCGAGCATCTTCCACCACAGGCCGTGGCCGTCCTTCGCCGGTCCGTGGGTGCGGGCGGGATCGGGACGTCGCGGATGCTCGACCTTGATCACCTCGGCGCCGAAGTCGCCGAGGATGGTCGCTGCCAGCGGACCGGCGAACAGGGTGGCGACATCGAGGACGACCAGGCCGTTCAAGGGGCCGTTGGTCACGGAACCTCCAAGGGTGTTCCCATTTGAGGAAAGCTGTTCCAAACTGTAGGGCATACATCCTCGGAGTGGGAGGCCACGGCATGATCTACCTCGTCTACCGGATGCGACTGACCGAGACGGCTCGCCGGGACATGAAGGCGTTCTGGGCCTGGCTGGAGCAGCGGGAGCGGTTCTTCTACCAGGATCTGCCGATGGTGAAGGAGGTGCGCTGGTACTACAGCGTCGTCGGCGACGTCTACATGCTGGAGAACTGGGCCGCCTTCGACGACGAGGCGGCGTGGGGCGCCTACCGGTCCGCTCTGGCCGAGCTCAAGGCCGACGCCGGATGGGAGAGCGAGCGGGTGTCCCAGGAAACGTGGTGGGATTTCCTTGACACCAGGATCGTCACCGACCCGCCCGTGCCAGTGGGGCTGAGTCGCCGATGAGTAGGAAGCCCACATGCCGATGGACACCTCCAAGCCGCTGCGCCGGCGCACCACCGAGGGCACGAGCCAGACCGTCGCGACCGTCGAGCGCGCCGCCGACGTGCTCGTGCTGTTCGCCGACCCCGACTCCCGCACCCTGGGCGTCACCGAGATCGCGGACAAGCTCGCGTTGTCCAAGGCCGCGGTCCACCGCATCCTGGCCTCGCTGCGGATGCGTGGCCTGGTCGAGTTGGACGAGGAGACCAGGCGTTACTCGCTGGGCCTGACCACGATGCGGCTGGGTCTGGCCTATCTCGACCGGCTGGACATCCGCCGGCTGAGCGCCCCTGCTCTCGTCTCGCTGTCCAGGACGCTGTCGGAGACCGCCACCCTCTCCGTCCGCACCGGCCATACGCGGGTCTACGTCGATCAGGTGACGCCCAGCAGGGAAGTGATCATGTCGGTCTCCCTCGGCGTTCCCTACCCGCTCCACGCGGGCGCCTCCTCCAAGGCGTTCCTCGCCTTCCTCTCCGAAGAGGAGATCGACGACTACTTCAAGACCGTTCCGCTCACGCGCCTGACCGAACGCACGCTGGTCCACGAGGACGTGCTGCGCAAGGACCTGGCGGCGATCCGCCGGCGCGGCTACGCCAAGTCCAGCGCCGAGCGGCAGCCCGGTTCCGCCTCGGTCGCGGCCCCTGTCTTCGACCACCACGGCAGCCCCGCCGGTGTCATCAGCGTCTGCGGACCGCTGGAGCGTTTCCGCGGCGAGGAGAAGCAGGCCGCCGAGGCTCTCCTCGAGACAACGGCCCGGCTCTCGGCCCAGTTGGGCCATACGACATGACGAAAGGAGGTGACGGCCGGGATCCCCTTCACCGGCCGCACCTATGAAGCGATATGACCTGCTTGTCAAAGACGGTCTTCTTGTCCTGCCGTACCACGGCGAGGTCAAGGCTGACCTGGGCATAGCCGACGGCCGAATCGTGGCGATCGGCGAGGACCTGTCCGGGGCCGAGGAGGTGATCGACGCCGCCGGAAAGGTCGTGCTGCCGGGTGCCGTGGACGCCCACTTCCATATCGGGATTTATCGGGATATGGGGCTGGACGCCTACGAGGAGACCCGCTCCTCGCTGGTCGGCGGTGCCACCACGGTGTTGTCGTACTTCCGCACCGGCCAGCACTACCTGGACAAGACCGGCCCCTACCAGACGATCTTCCCCGAGGCGCTGTCCGCCGTCGAGGGGCGGGCCTGGACGGACTACGGCTTCCACCTGGCCCCGATGACGGTCGAGCAGATCGAGGAGATCCCGCGGCTGGTCAGCGAGCACGGCGTCACCTCGTTCAAGTACTACATGTTCTACAAGGGCTTCGACCTGGCCGCCAACAGCCGCGACGCCCGATCCTTCACCATGGGTGACGAGTACGACCTGGGCCACCTGCTGCTCATCATGGAGAAGCTGGCCGAGGTCCAGCGCGACCACCCGGACAGGCGGATCTCGCTCAGCCTGCACTGCGAGCAGTCCGAGCTCATGCGCGTCTTCATCGACCGGGTCCAGCGCAGCGGGCAGCCGCAGAACCTGCGCGCCTACAGCGAGGGTCGCCCGCCGCTGACCGAGGAAGTGGCCATCGCCGAGGCCGCTACGATCGCCGCCCACACCGGGGTGAACGTCAACTTCCTCCACCTGTCCAGCGCCCAGGCACTGGCGGCGGCAGCGCAGCACCCCGGGGCACGCCGCGAGACCACCCTGCACCACCTCTGCCTCGACCACGACGAGCTCGACGCCCGGGGCGGCCTGGGCGGCAAGGTCAACCCGCCGATCCGCACCCGCGAGCACAACGAGGCCCTCTGGGCCGGGGTCGCCGACGGCCGGATCGACTGGGTGGCCTCGGACCACGCCTGCTGCATGGAGGAACACAAGGGCGACGACCTGTGGCCGGCCCGGCCCGGCTTCGGCGGCACCGCACTGCTGTACCCGGTGCTCATCTCCGAAGGCCACCTCAAGCGCGGACTGTCCCTGACCAGGATCGCCGAGGTCGCCTCCGCCAACCCCGCCCGCGCCTACAACCTGTGGGGCCGCAAGGGCAGCCTCGCCGTGGGGTTCGACGCCGACCTGACAGTGCTCGACCCCGCGCTCAGCCGCACCGTGACCAGCGAACTGCTGCTGTCGGGCCAGGACCACTGCCCGTTCGAGGGCGTCGCCACGACCGGCTGGCCGGTGGCCACCGTGGTCGGCGGACGCGTGGCCTTCCAGGACGGGGCCGTCGTGGGCGAGCCGGGCGGCTCCTACCTCCGCAGAATCTGACGGCAATCCCACTAATCTGGAGGTTCGGGTGCGTAGAGCGACATCAGTCATCGTCTCGGCTGCGTTAACGCTGGCGGCGGCCGGCTGCGCGGGCAAGGAGGCGGGCGGGCAGCCGCCCGTCAAGATCGGACTCGTCGGGCCGCTGACCGGCCCGCTCGCCGTACTCGGCGTGTCCCAGCAGAACTCCATCCAGGTGGAGATCGACAAGCTGAACGCGTCGGGCGGGCTGGCCGGCGCCAAGCTCGAACTGGTGGCCCGCGACTCGGGCCTCGACCCGGGCAAGGCCGTGCAGGCCGCCCGGGAGCTGGCGGGGGACACGCAGGTCAAGCTGGTCGTCGGCCCGTCGTTGACCGCCTTCTACAACGCCGCGAAGGCAACCTTCGAGCAGGCCAAGAAGGTCAACTGCCAGCCGGGCGTCGCCGCCGGCGACTTCGGCGCGCTCAAGTACGGCTTCCGCGCTCAGGATCCCACCGAGGTCGACGTGGCCAAGGCGGTGGAATACCTGCGGGCCAAGGGGATCAAGAGCTTCGGCCTGGTCTACGAGGCGGACGACACCGGCAAGGCCGTCGACGCGCTGCTGACCAAGCTGGCCGGTGAGATGACCTACCTCGGGTTCCAGACCAGCCGGCCGGACGATCAGAGCCATTCCGCGTACGTCGAGAAGTTCAAGGACGCCGGCGCGATCTTCTTCTCCAACAACGTGGGCGGAGCCAAGACCATCGCGGCGGCGGCAGCGGCCGGTTTCCGCGGTCAGCTCATCGGCGCCGGATCGGGGGCGCAGAACATCGCCTTCCTCGAAGGCGCGGGCGACGCGGCCCGGAACGTCATCTTCCAGATGCCCAACTACCGGTACCCGACGAGAGATCGGGCCGCCTGGGAACCGGGCTACCGCGCGCACATCGAGGCGGTCGAGCAGAAGTACGGCATCAACACCGGGCCGAAGACCGGCGCGACCTCACCCAAGGGCACCGGCATGGCAGGTGACTGCGTGTTCGCCTTCGCCGAGGCGGCCAAGGCCGCGGGCAGCCTGGAGCCGGACAAGGTGGTGGCCGCCATGGAGGGGCTGAACCTCGCCGCCGACGCCACGCCGTCGGGCAACTCCGTCAGCCCGGGGACGGCGCACGAGTTCTACGGTGCCGACGACGTCCGCCTCTACCAGTGGGACAAGGACGACAAGGGCTGGTTCACCCGAGAGCTGCGCTGATGACCGCGCAGGTATGGATCGACGGCCTCTTCGCTGGAGCCGTCTACGCGCTGGTCGCCCTGGGGCTGGCCATCACGTTCCAGCCCACCCGGGTGATGAACTTCGCCCAGGGAGAGGCGCTGATCCTCGGAGCCGCCATCGGCTACCAGGTGATGAGCCTGGGCGGCCTCGGCTGGCCGGTCGCGCTGGCGGCGACAGTGGTCGTCGCGGGCCTGATGGGCCTGCTGGCCGAGCGGATGATCATGTTGCCCGTCCGGATGTCGGGGTCCAGGTTCGCCTGGATCGTGGCGACTCTCGCCGCGGCTCTGATCTTCCAGTCCCTGTTCACCCTCGCCTACCGGGATGTCGACGCGCTGCGACCGGAGCCGCTCGCCGCCGGCGGCTTC
Organism: Nonomuraea sp. NPDC059194; assembly: GCF_042754765.1. Lineage (NCBI taxonomy): Bacteria > Bacillati > Actinomycetota > Actinomycetes > Streptosporangiales > Streptosporangiaceae > Nonomuraea > Nonomuraea sp. NPDC059194. The sequence continues at coordinate 35,814 of NZ_JBHZBH010000040.1, forward strand.
GCGTTGGGGGACGGCCGGGTCGGCTGGCAGGAGCTGATCACTGTGGGCATCGCGCTGGCGGTGATGGCCGCCTACGACCTGTTCCTGCGCCGCGGCGTGTACGGCAGAGCGATCCGCGCCGCCTCCCACGATCCGGACACAGCGGTGCTCATGGGGATTCCCGTCCAGCGGATGGTGGTGCTGAGCTTCGTCATCGCGACCGTGATCACCGCCCTGGCCGGCCTGCTCGCCGCCCCGGTGCTGTACATCGGGCCGGCCACCGGGCTGCTGTTCACCATCAAGGGCTTCACGGCTGCGGTCATCGGCGGCATCGGCTCCCCGCGCGGCGCGCTGGCGGGCGGGCTGATCGTGGGGGTGCTGGACTCGGTGGTCCGCACCGCCATCAACGCCACCGCGGGCAACCTCGTGGTCTTCGGCCTGCTCGCCCTGATTCTGGTGGTCTTCCCCGCCGGCCTGTTCGGCAAGCCGATGGAGGCACACTGATGATCTCCCGACTGTCCTGGGCGGTGGGACTGGGCCTGCTGGCCGCCTGGCCGTTCATCATCGACTACTACAGCTACAACGCCTCCTACTACGTCGGGCTCGTGGCGTCCGCGGCCATCTCGGCCATCCTCACGATCTCCCTCAACCTCGCCATGGGCTACGGCGGCATGCTGTCCATGGCGCACACGGGCCTGCAACTGCTCGGCGGGTACGGCTGCGCCTTCCTGACGGTGCAGGCGGGGCTGCCGTGGCCGTTCGGCGTCCTGCTGAGCGTCCTGCTGGGCGCGGCCTTCTCCGCGCTGACGCTGCTGGTCAGCCTGCGCGCCACCTACCTGTACTTCGGCATGATCACCCTGGCGGCCAACCTCATCGTGGTGGAGATCGGCCGTGACTGGGACTCGGTGACCGGCGGCATCGTGGGGATCACGGGAGTCGACCCGGGAATGCCGAAGACCGCGTTCTACTACGTGGTCATCGGGCTGCTGCTGGCGACCTACGTGCTCCAGCGCAATCTCGTGCGAAGTCCCCTGGGTCGTTCGGCCATGGCGGTGCGCGAGAACCCCGACACCGCGGCGGCGCTGGGAATCCGCCCCGCGACGACCAAGCTGCTCGTCTTCAGCATCGCGGGCGGGCTGGGCGGGTTGTCCGGCGCGCTCTACGCACTGCACCTCGGCTTCGTCAACCCCGACATCGGCCTGCTCGACAACGGGCTGGTCTTCTTCGTCGGCCTCTTCCTGGGCGGCATCGGCACGCTCGCCGGCCCGCTGCTCGGCGTCGCGCTGATCTCGCTCATCGTGGAGCTGGGCAAGGGGTTCGCCCAATACACCACGCTGGTACTCGGGCTGGCGCTGCTGGCCGCGATGATGCTGGTTCCGCGCGGCATCGTCGGCACCTTGCGGGTCCGGCGCCGGCCGCGCGGAGACCCCGGCCCTGCCACGCCCGGCCGGCTGCCGGCGCTCAACTCCGTGCCGGTGTCTCTCGTGCCCGCGCTGGAGGGCCGGGGCCTGGCCAAGCACTTCGGCGGAGTCCACGCGCTGAACGGGGTGGACGTCTCGGTCCGCGCGGGCTCCGTCCACGGGATCATCGGGCCCAACGGCTCGGGAAAGTCCACGCTGGTCTCCTGCCTGACCCGCTTCCACGCTGTGGACGCCGGCGAGGTGCTGATCTTCGGGAAGACCGCGCCTGCGAAGGCGTGGGCCGTGCCCGGAGCGGGGGTGACCCGGGTCTTCCAGGTGCCGCACCTGTTCGACCGGCAGAGCGTCCTGGACAACGTGCTGTGCGGAGTGAAAGCCGAGCATGGCTGGTTGTCCATGGTGCTGCGGCTTCCCGGCTACCGGCGCTGGGATCGCGCGGCCCGGGCCTTCGCCGGTGAGCTGCTCGGCTTCGCCGGACTGGCGGGGCTCGCCGAACGCGATGCGGGCACCCTCTCGCACGGGCAGAAGCGGCTGCTGGAAGTCCTGCGGGCCGTGGCCACCCGCCCTCGCGCGCTGATCCTGGACGAACCGGCGACCGGACTGACGCCGGAGGAGTTGGCGGCGCTGGCCGGGCTCTGCCGCGCGCTGCGCGAGCTCGGGCTGGCCGTCGTGCTCATCGAACACAACGTGGAGTTCGTCATGTCCGTCTGCGACGAGATCACCGTGCTGGAGACCGGCCGGGTGATCGCCCGAGGGACCCCCGCCCACGTGCGGGCCGACCCTGCGGTGATCGCCGCCTACCTCGGTCTGGTGGGGTCGGCATGACCCTGCTGGAGATCTCCGGCCTGGGGGCCGGCTACGGAGGCGTTCGCGCCTTGGACGGAGTGGACCTGACCGTGGGCGAGGGCGAGTTCGTCGTGCTCCTCGGGCCCAACGGCGCGGGCAAGACCTCGCTGCTCAGGGCGGTTTCCGGGCTGCTCAAGGCGGCGTCCGGCAGGATCGTGTTCGGCGGCGCCGACATCACCTCCGTGCCCGGATGGCGTCGTGTCGGGCTCGGACTCGGCCATGTGCCCGAAGGGCGGCAGGTGTTCCCCGACCACAGCGTGCTGGAGAACCTGAGGCTGGGCGCGTTCGCCGACCGGCGGGCCAAGACTCGTGTCGAGCACCTGCTGGATGAGGTGCTCGACCTCTTCCCGCGCTTGCACGAGCGCCGCGACCAGCTCGCCGGCACGCTGTCAGGAGGCGAGGCGCAGATGCTGGCGGTGGGCCGTGCCCTGATGTCGTCTCCCCGGCTGCTGGCGCTGGACGAGCCCTCACTGGGGCTGGCCCCGCAGAAGGTGGCGGAACTGTTCGGCTACATCAGCCGTCTCCACGCCGAGCGCGGCCTGTCGGTCCTGCTCGTGGAACAGCAGGCGATGACCGCGTTGAGCCTCGCTGAGCGCGCCTACGTGCTGGAGCGCGGCAGGGTGGTCGTCTCCGGCCCGGCCGAGGCCGTGGCCGGAGACGACCGGGTCCGCGCCGCCTACTTCGGCGACGCGGACGGTTCCTGACTCACATCCCGTCGGTGCTCCAGCGTCCCGCCGAGCGGCTGCGAACCGGGAGGCTGGAGAGGATCGGAGCGGGGATGGCGTCGCCCTGCTTCCACGGCCGGCTCCGGCCCCAGTCGTGCGCGCCGGAGTCGATGCGCTCGTCGGCGTGCTCCAGCGTGTGCGGGTCGGCGCCCCAGTCGAGATGGTCGTGCCCGTGGTCGTGGTCATGGTCGTGCCCGTGGTCATGGTCATGGTCGGTGTGCCCGCCCTGCAGGCGGGCGGCGTCCATGGCCTTGGCGATGGCCAGCAGGCTCTTGTCGGTGCCGTGCCCGTGCGGAACGAAGTCGACGTCCCTGCCGCCCTGCTCGCGGGCGAAGGCCAGCGAGGCCTGCAGGTCGGCCAGGTCCTTCTCGCTGCGCGGCGGAGAACCCACTCCGAGGTCATGGCTGGACTGGGACCAGCGCATGCGTCCGCCGTTGGGCCCGTAGTTGACCCCCTCGCCGCCCCAGCGGACCCACTCGTTCTGCGTGTACCAGTTCTGGAGCTCGCCGTCGGAGCGCAGGATCCAGGTGACTCCGCCCTCCATGGTGGTGAAGTGGCCGTGCTTGACCCGGGCGGGACGGAAGAAGTAGGTGCCGTCGATCAGGGTGCCGAAGTTGTACTCCATCTCTCCCTCGATGGTGTACGCCTCCTCGTAGCACGGGTGGTGCGCAAGGCGGTGGTCGGACCAGCCTTCCTGGGAGTGCACCAGACGGGTGTAGAAGCCGGATACCGGATCGACGTGGAGGTACTTGATGAACAGACCTGGCATCGGCCCGGCGTTGGGTACGGCGTCCCAGGTCATGGCCTCGGAATCGAGGACGATGACGTCGTCCCTGGAGTCGGTCCAGCGGGCCGCGCCGGGGTCGAAGCCGGCGTCGCCGTACTCGCGATAGTGAAGGATCTTGGTTCCTTCGGCGAAGGTGATGGCCTCGACCGGGACGCCCTTGGGCGCGTGGACGTAGCCGCCCTTGCCGATGGTGCGCGCGCCGTAGGTCATGGAGCCTTCGAGCACGTAGTACTCGGTGTCGGCGTGGTGGACGCCGGGTCCGCGGCCCCACCGGGTGTGGAAGTCGACGCGCAGGGAACACGATCCGTCTTCCTCGTCGACCGACAGGCGCCGCTCGCTGGCGCGGCCCTCTCCGCCCACGAGTTCGGCGCCGTGCCAGATGTAGTCCTTCTCGTGGATGAGTTCAACGTGGGGACGCATGGGACTCCTTCAACTCGCGCTTGAGCACTTTGCCGCCCGCGTTCCGGGGGAGACGCGGGATGATGTGGATGACCTTCGGCAGCTTGTAGCCGGCCAGGTGGGGGCGCAGATGTGCCTCGATGTCGGCTGGGGCGGCGGAGCCGACCACGTAGGCGACGATCCGCTCGCCCCACCTCTCGTCCGGTTCGCCGACGACGGCCGACTCCCGCACTCCCGGACAGCCGTCGATGACGCTCTCGATCTCTCGCGGGTAGACGTTGAGCCCACCCGTGATGATCATGTCCTTCTTGCGGTCGACGATGCGGAGGAATCCCTCCTCGTCGGCGACGGCGATGTCGCCGCTGGTGAGGAAGCCGTCGGCGGTCATGCAGGCCCGGGTGGCCGCGTCGTTGTGCAGGTAGCCGTTCATCAGGAACGGGGAACGGCTGAACAACTCTCCGGGAGTGCCCGCCGGGACGGGCGAGCCGTCGTCATCGAGCAGTCTGACCTCGGTCATGAACCAGGGGTGGCCGACCGAGCCGGCCTTGCGCCGGGCATCGGCGGGACGGAGGTTGGTGACGATGCCCGCTTCGGTGGAACCGTACAACTCGTGCACACCTGCCCCGGGGAAGGCGTCGAACACCCACTCCTTGAGCGGCACCGGCAGCGCGGCGGCGTTGAAGAACAGCGTGTCGAGGCTGCTCAGGTCGTGGCGGCGCAACGCCTGATCGCCGAGCGCGCGCAGGGTGTGCGCGTGGGTGGGGACCAGGAACACCGACTGCGCGCGGTACTCGGCGACCATGCTCAGCAGGCGTTCCGGGTCCCACGACCGGAGCATGGCGACGGTCCCGCCGGTGTGGATCGCGCCGTAGGCGAAGGCGAACCCGGCGCCGTGGTACATCGGGGCGACGGCGATCGACCGGCGGCCGGTGCCGAGCTTCCAGTCCAACGCGGCGCAGTAGAAGGTGAGGACCCGGGAGCGGTGGCTGATGAGCACGCCCTTGGGATCGCCCGTGGTGCCCGAGGTGTAGGCGACGCAGAAGGGCGAGTTCTCGTCGACCTGGATCTCAGGGTCGCGGGCGGACGCGCGGGCGAGGGCGTTCTCGTAGGTGTCGCTGACCCGGAGCACGAGGTCCAGATCGTCAGGAGTCAGCTCGGCGAGTGCCTCGTCCACGATGAGTGTTCTCGCGCCGGAGTGCGCGACGATGAAAGCGATCTCCGCCTGGGTCAGCCGGGGGTTGAGCGGCACCATCACCAGTCCGGCCTTGGCGATCCCGCACGCCACCTCCGGGTACTCCAGTTGGTTGCCGAGAAGGACCGCCACGCTGTCGCCGGGCGTCAGCCCCGCCGTGAGCAGCACGTTGGCCAGACGGCTGGAGCGCTCGTGCAGGGCCGAGTAGCTCAGGTGCAGGTCACCGTCCACCACCGCGATGGCGGAGGGGGTGGCCACGGCGAACTCTCGCACGCCGTTGGCGATCGACAACTGGGCTCTCATGACCCGACGCGGGTCTCGTTGATCAGGGTCCGCTGGATGCACTTCCCGCCGCGGATCCACTGCCAGACCCGGCTGCGGGTGTTGCCGTCCGGGCTCAGCACGATCAGTTCGAACAGCCTGAGGTCGGCGCCGTCCTCCTTGTAGATCCACGACAGGTAGATCGTGTCGTCGTCGACGGCCCAGAACTCGCCTTTGATCCGCTCGGTGTCGAAGGCGCAGCGGCCCTGGCCCAGGTAGGTGCCGGGGAAGCGGTGTTCTTCGGTACGGCCGTCCTCCCAGGTGTAGCGGTTGATCTGGTAATAGTCCCAGTCTCCGCTGTCCGGCAGGGTGCAGGTGAGCCGGGCGTGGTGGCGGTCGACGACCGTGCCGTCGGGATCCACGTAGGTGTAGGTGCCTTCCCAGTCGCCTTCGTGCCGGGCGAGCAGCGGCATCTCTTCCCTGATTCCCATGGCTTGATGTTCCTCTCAGGAGAGCCCGGCTCCCACCAGGCTTCCGATTCCGAAGGTGGCCGCGGCGGCGAGCCCGCCGAGCACCAGTTGGCGCAGAGCGCCGGCCCACCAGGGGCGCGCCGTGAGCCGGGCGACGACGCCTCCGGCGACCAGCAGCCCGAGGACGCTGACAATGGTCGCCACCAGGAGGCCCGAGGCGCCGAAGATGAACGGCAGCACCGGGATGATCGCGCCGGCGGCGAAGGCGGTGAAGGAGGAGATGGCGGCCACGTACGGAGAGGGGAGGTCGTCCGGGTCGACGCCGAGCTCTTCGCGGACGTGGACCCGCCACGCGAGTTCCGGCTGGGCGCTGATCTGCGCCGCGACCTTCTCCGCGGTCTCCGCGTCCAGGCCGCGGACCCGGTAGAGAGCGGTGAGCTCGGCCAGCTCGCCCTCGGGGTTGCGGGCCAGTTCGGCCTTCTCCACCTCGATCTCAGCCTGCATGAGCTCGGTCTGGGAGGCGACGGACGTGTACTCGCCGGCGGCCATGGAACAGGCGCCGGCGGCCAGCCCGGCCAGGCCGGTGATGACGACGACCGTGCTCGAAGCGCCGCCGCCTACGACGCCGCTGATGAGGGCGAAGTTGGAGACCAGGCCGTCCATCGCGCCGAAGACCGCGGGGCGGAGCCAGCCGCCGGTCACGTCTCGGTGGTGCCGGTGCTTCTCAACCGGCGGGGAGGGCAGGACATCTGCACTCATATGGGTCCTTTAGCTGGGGGATCTCAGATCTTGTTTTGTGACAGTATGTCGTGAAACAGTGTTCCGCAAGAGACTCGGGGGTTCGACCAGACCACTTCCGGATCTGCCCAGGGAGGCCATGGATGCCCCGCAAACTGCTCAGCTGGACCGCCGCTCTCGTGTTCGGGCTGGCACTTTGGCCAAGCCCCGCTGCCGCGGGCGCCCAGCCCGAACTGACCGCCAGCCAGAGCGCCGACCTCTCCTCCGGTAGCGAGATCACCGTGACCGGGACCGGCTTCGCCCCCAAGACCGCGCTGTTCCTGGCGATCTGCGACACCAGGCAGCCTCCGGGCAAGGCCTGTGACACCGGCAACTTCGCCAGGGTCACGACCGACGCGGACGGCAGGCTGGAGGCGAAGGTCAAGCCGGTCGCGACCTTCGGGGCCACCGACTGCACGGCCACCGCGTGCGCGCTGATGACCAACGACTCCGCCAACCCGCGCGACACCCGCAACTACGCCCAGCTGCCCATCACCTTCCAGGCGGCCCAGGCCACACCCTCCACGGCGCCGAGTTCCCCGGCGGCCACCCAGCAACCGGCCACCCAGCAACCGGCCGCCCAGCAACCGGCAGCCTCGCCTGCGGCTGCCGCCGAGGAGGAGAGCGGCTCCAACACCATGCTGGTCGTCGTTCTCGGGATCGCGGCCGTGCTGTTGATCACGGGGATGGTCGTTCTGGTACGGCGTCGCCGTACCGCCTGATCGCCTCCGACGAGGGCGGGCCGGGACGACCGGCCCGCCCTCACGCATGGGAGATCTCCAGGTCGCGCAGGCAGGCGCTGCTTCTGCCCGCGTGACCGGTCGGCTCCACCAGGGCCGGCACCACGCTCCGGCAGGCGTCCGCCGCGTACGGGCAGCGCGGGTGGAAGGCGCAGCCCGCCGGGGGGCGCACGGCCGAGGGCACCTCGCCGGCCAGAGCGGGGAGCTGTCTGCGAGTGGGGTCGGGAACGGGCACCGCGGCCAGCAGCGTGCGCGTGTAGGGGTGGCGCGGAGAGCCGAAGACCTCCGCCGCAGGCCCGTGTTCGACGATCCTGCCCAGGTACATCACGGCGACATGGGTGGCCAGATGCCGCGCGATGTCCAGCTCGTGGGTGATCAGCAGATAGCCCAGGCCCAGGGACTCGCGCAGGTCGAGCAGCAGGTTCACGACGGTGGCCTTGACGCCGACGTCCAGGCTGGCCGTCGGCTCGTCGAGCACGATGGCGCGCGGCTGGGCGGCCAGCGCGCGCGCGACGGTGACGCGCTGGAGCTCGCCACCGCTGATCCCGCCGGGACGACGGTCCGCGTAGCCCGCGGGCAGCCCGACCTGCTCAAGCAACTCGGCGACGCGCCTGGCGCGCTCGGCGCCGTCCGTGCACAGCTTGTGGACGAGAAGCGGAAGCCCGACCGAGTGGCCGATCGTCTTGCGCGGGTTCAGCGCCGCCCAGGGGTTCTGCGAGACGAACTGGACCGCCCGGCGTGCCGTACGGCTGAGCGCCGGTCCGGCGGGTTCGCCGGCGACGCGCACGCTCCCGGCCGTCGGCGCCAGCAGGCCCACGGCGAGCCGGGCGAGCGTCGACTTGCCACACCCGGACTCGCCCACCACCGCCAGGGTCTGGCCGGGACCCAGGCTGAGCGAGACGCCTTCCACCGCGTGCACGACCTGCCGCCGGGTGAGCGGATAGCGGTGGGTGACCTGGTCCAGCTCGACGAGCGGCGTCATGGCGCACCCTCCGTGTGGTGGCAGCGGACATCGAGAACGGGCTGGGGATCGTGCTCGGCGCACACCTCCAGCACGACCGGGCAGCGCGGTGCGAACGGGCAGCCGTGCCGGGCGACCGGGCCGGGGACGAGCGTGCCCAGGCGCGACCCCGCGGCGGCGCGCCCCGGAAGGGCGGAAAGCAGAGCCCGGGTGTAGGGGTGGCGCGGTGCTGAGAAGATCTGCTCGGTGCTGCCCGTTTCCACCAGGCGTCCGCCGTACATGACCCCGACCCGGTCGCAGATCTGCGCCACCACGGCCAGGTCGTGGGTGACGTAGAGGATGCCGAGCCCGAGCCGGTCGCGCAGGTCCAGCAGCAGGCGGAGCACCTGCGCCTGGACCGTGGGGTCGAGCGTGGTGGTGGGTTCGTCGGCGATGAGCAGGTCGGGCTGCCTGGCCAGCGCGGCGATCAGGATGAGCAGGCGTTGCAGCTGGCCACCGGAGAAGCGGTGCGGTGAGTCGCGAGGCCGGTCCAGGACCGCGCGCAGTCCCACCTGGCCGAGCAACTCGGTGAGGTCGGCATCGCCCGCGTGCCACCGCAGCTGCCGCAGGACGGGGGTGACCGGGCTGAGCGAGGTCATGGGGCGTTGCGGGATGACGCCGATGCGGGTGGCGCGCAGGCGGCGCATCTCCTCGTCGCGGAGCGCGGTCAGCTCCCGGTCGCCGAGCCGTACGGCCTGCGCCGTTGCCTTGGCCCCCGCGGGCAGGACGCGGGTGAGGGCCGCGCAGACGCTGCTCTTGCCGCTGCCCGACTCGCCCACCAGGCCGAAGATCTCGCCGTGTTGAAGCGCGAAGGAGACGTCGTGGACGGCTCGCTTGCCGGGATAGTCCACGTGCAGGCCGGTGACGGTGAGCAGGCTCATCCGGTGACTCCACGTGGCCGCAGGCGCGCGGTGCCCAGGCGGCTGATGCTCATGCGGGCCGGATCGAGAGGGCTGACGCTGGAGCGCTGGCCGACGATCATCTTGGGGTAGACCGGGGGGAACATCACGGCGTCCTCGGTGATCTGGGCGTTGACCTCTTGGAGGAGCCGGTCGCGTTCGGCCCGGTCGTCGGTGGCCCAGATGCGTTCGATGGCGGCGTCGACGTCCTTGTTGTGATATCCGCAGGCCAGCACGCTGGTCGACAGGGCGGGGGAGAGGGTGAGGTAGTTGGCGTCGCCGCTGGTGAAGCCGCTGGCGAAGCGATTCATGATCATCTGATATTTGCCGGCGATCCAGCGTTGCGCCCACGGGCCGCCCTGCAGGACTTCCAGCTTGACGGTGATGCCGGCGCGCTGCCAGCCCTGCATGAGGACCTGGGCGATGTCCTCCATGGTCTGCCCGGCGCTGATGGTGAGTGTGAAGGAGGGGTCCTTCACCTCCTTCAGCAGCTCGCGGACCTTCGCCAGGTCCGGGGTGGCGGGGAAGATCTGGAGGTCGGGGTCGTAGCCGCGTTCGGCGGGTCCGATCGGGCCCTGGCCGATGGTGGCGGCACCGCCGAAGACCTTGTCGTTGACCGCCTGCCGGTCGACGGCGTGGGCGACGGCGAGCCGGAAGTTCCGGTTGTCGAAGGGGGGATCGCCGGCCTTGACGTAGGTGAGCAGGTCGATGGGCGCGTCCACACGGTGGACGGTGACATTGGGCTGGCCGTCGAGCAGGGGCAGGGCGGCGACGGGCAGTTCGGTGGCTATGTCGACGCTTCCCGCCCGCAGGTTGACCGCCCGGGTCGAGCCGTCGGGGATGATCTGGAAGTCCAGCCGGGGGTAGGCCGGCTTGGGGCCGTGGTAGCCGGGGTGGGCGCTCATCGCGTAGCCGAGCCCGGCCGTCACCTTGTCCAGCCGGTAGGGACCGGTGCCCATCATCGCGTCCTTGCGCTCGGCGTAGGCCTTGTGCGTGATCGGCAGGTTGGTCAGGTGGGAGCGGAGCAGCCCGTAGGGACGGTTGAGTTTGATCTCCACGGTGTGCGCGTCGATCGCGCGGGCGCCCGAGTAGTAGCCGAGGAAGTAGACGACCCACTCGCTGCCGCTGGCGAAGGCGGCGACGTGGGCGAGCGAGGCGACGACGTGCTCGGCGGTGAACGGGTCGCCGTTGTGGAAGGTCACTCCGGGTTTCAGCGGGATCGTCCAGGTCAGGCCGTCCGGTGAGATGACGGGGTCCTTGGCCGCGAGGAGAGGGACCGGGCGCACGTTCGCGTCGTAGTCGTAGAGGGTCTCCATCACCGGCTCGGCGATCCAGCGCGTCACCTCGCTGCCGGAGTCGAGCGGGTTGAGGTTGCTCGGTCCTGCCGGGACGCCGATGCGCAGGGTGCCGCCCGCCGTACGGGAGGTCTGCGGGGAGCAGGCGGCGGCCAGCGGGATCGCGCCGAGCACGCCGAGCAGGCGTCGCCTGGACCAGGAGGGGTGGTTCATCGAATCTCCTTCAGCGCACGTCCGCCGAGCCGGTCGGAGAGGGTGTCGCCGATCAGGTTGAAGCCGAGGATCCCGGCGAGCATGACGGCGCCGGGCAGGACGGAGTACCACCAGACGCCCGCGGGCAGGTAGCCGGTGCCACCGCCGGTGAGGTTGCCCAGCGTGGCCTGGGGGAGCTGGATGCCGAGCCCGAGGAAGCCGAGGCCGCCTTCGGCGAAGACGGCCAGCGCCATCGCCAGGAAGGCCTGGACGGCCATGGCCGGGGCGATGTTGGGGAGCAGCTCACCGAGGATGATCCGGGTACGGCGGACGCCGATGACCTGGAGGGCGGGCACGTAGTCCTGGCTCATCTCGACGAGGGTGGCCGCGCGGGCGACGCGGGCGAAATAGGGGATGAAGGCGATGCCGAGCAGGAGCACGACCTTGGTGGTCATGGTGATGGGGATCGGCCCCAGGTGCACGGTGGCCGTGCCGCTGAGACCGATGACGAACATGGCCAGCACGAACATGGGGAGCGCCTGGATGATCTCCAGGCTCCGCATGATCAGGTCATCGAGCAGGGTGCCGCGCAGGTAACCGGCCAGAATGCCCAAGGGCAGGGCCAGAAGCAGGCCGAGGGCGACCGCGGCCAGGCTGACCAGGAGCGAGACCCGGGTGCCTGACGCCGTTCGGGCCAGGAGGTCCCGGCCGAGTTGGTCGGTGCCGAAGGGGTGGGCCAGGCTCGGGCCGGTCAGCACGTCGGGTCCGCCCGCGTTGGGGTCGCCGGTCAGCAGCGGGCCCAGGACGGCCAGCAGGCAGAACAGCGCCGCGCATCCGGCGCCGAACCAGGTCAGCTTCATCGCAGCACCCCCTCGCGCACCCGGGGGTCGATCATGAGCTGGGCCAGGTCCACCAGCAGGTTCGTCACGAGGTACAGCAGGGCCACGGCCAGGCAGCAGCCGACGGCGACGGGATAGTCCTGGCGGCGGAAGGAGTCGACCATGAGCTGGCCGATGCCCGGCACGCCGAACACGTTCTCGACCAGGATCGCGCCGCTGACCAGCATGCCGAGCATCAACCCCATGACGGTGACGACCGGGACGGCCGCGTTGCGCAGGGCGATCCTCCTGACGAGCGCACCCCGCGGCTGGCCGATGGCCCTGGCGAAGGTGACGTAGTCGCGCTCGAGCACCTCCAGCAGCGAGGCCCGCAGCGTCCGGGCGACCACCGCGAACGCGGGCAGGCCGAGAACGAACGCGGGCAGCGCCAGACTGGCGAGGTGCCCGCCCAGTCCCTCGCCGGGCGGGATGTAGCCGTCGGCGGGGAAGACTCCGACGACGTAGACGCCGAAGACCAGGACGCAGACCAGTCCGAGCCAGAAACTGGGCACGGACAGCGCGATCACGCTGACCACCCGGACGAACCCGTCGATGATCGAGCCATGCCGGAGCGCGGCGGCGGCGCCGGCCAGGACGCCCAGGAACATCCACACACCCGCCGCCACCAAGCCCAGTTCGAGGGATACGGGCAGCCGTTCCATGACGAGGGTGACCACCGGCTGGTCAGAGAAGATCGAGTTGCCCAGGTCGCCGGAGAACAACCGGCCGACGTAGCGGATGTACTGTTCCGGGATCGAGGCGTCCAGGCCGAGCCTGGCCGCGACGGCGGCCCTTCCTTCCTCGCTGTAGCTGTAGCCCAGGAGGGTGTACAGCGGGCTGCCGGGTGACAGCCGCAGTAGGACGAAGACCAGCGAGACCACCACGAAGACCGTGGTCAGCAGGGCGGTCAGGCGCCGGAGGAGGTAGGAGGCCAAGCAGACCATTCCTCACATTGTTCCTATATGCGGAAAGTCGTATATGTGAGTGGAAAGAATAGGCCACTCAGGCCTGCCGGGCATCGTCCGAAGGATGTATTGCGCGCCAGCGGAAGGAGGTCCAGCTGGTCTCGTTGGGGGCCGACCAGGCTTCCGGCGCCTCCGCGAACCGCGGGCCGTGCGCGGCGATGAACTCCCTGGTCCGCTCAGGAACGGCCGCCCAGTCCGCGAGCTTGGCGCCCCGGCAGTGGTAGACCAGCGCGCCCGGCCGGTCGGCCATCCGCATCCAGGGCAGCCAGGGGGCGACCCGCGTCCATGACAGCGTGCACGGCACGTTTGCCATGTCGGGGTCGTCCACATCGGTGGCGCGGGCGAAGAACTGGAACAGCTCCATGGCTCGATAGGTGTCGTCCCCGGAGTTGTCCGGATAGTCGGCGACCGGCAGCGGCGAAGGGTAGGCGAGGAGCACGTCCGCGTTGACGACCACATCGGTTCCGATCCGGGTGGTCGACGGTTCGAGTCCGCGGGGCCAGTACTGGTTCACCGGGTCGTTCCAGACGTGAAGGACGTCCACCTTCTCGCCGGTGTAGCGGTTGTCCCAGCCGTCCAGGATCTCGCGCGTGACCGGGTCGAGGTAGAAGGCCGCTTCGCGGCTGAGGAGCCGATAGCCGCCGTCAGCGGGCACCGCCCGGGACACGTTGACCCCTTCGAACCCGAAGAGGTGGTGGGGGCCGTCCCCCGGCAGCCAGGCGTAGACGTCGCCCGTCCACCACACGGTGACTTGCGCCCCGCTCAGATCGGCTCGGATACGGACCAGGTCCATCATCAGCCTCCTTTTCATGACAATGTGTCGCCAAACCATTGACGTGAGGGGCGGCACTTAACGACACTCTGTCGTGAAACATGATTCCAACGCAATGCCCTGGAGGGCACAGATGACCGAGACCTTCGCCGACGAGCTCAGGAAGACGACCTGGGGCGATCACGAGGCTGCCGAGCACACCGCCTACCTGGAGGCGTTGATGAACGGCAAGGTCTCCCGCGCCGGCTACGCCGAGATGGTCGCCCAGCACTACTTCGCCTACGTCGCGCTGGAAGAGGCCGGCCGGGCGCTGGCCGACGACCCCGTCGCCGCCCCCTTCGTGCGGGCCGAACTGGAGCGGGTGCCCGCCCTGGAGCGCGACCTGGAGAGCCTGTACGGCCCTGCCTGGCGCGAGGAGATCAAGCCGTCCAAGTCCACGCTCACCTACGTCGCGCGCATCAACCAGGTCGCCGACTGGCCCGGCGGCTTCATCGCCCACCACTACACCCGCTACCTCGGCGACCTGTCCGGCGGCCAAGTGATCAGGAAGGTCGCCGAGCGCACCTACCAGTTCGAGGACGAGGGCGGTATCAGCTTCTACCTGTTCCCCAACATCCCCGACCTCAAGGCGTTCAAGGTCGAGTACCGGGACCAGCTCAACGCCCTCGACCTGGACGACGTCGAGCGCAAGCGGATCATCCGCGAGGCACTGCTGGCCTACCAGCTCAACACCGAGGTGCTCGTCGAGATCGGCAAGCGGCTGCCGGACTACCTGGTCGCATGAGCTTCCCCGTTCCGGTGCGATCCCTGGGCCGGCCGCGTCTGCTGGCCGGACTGCCCGCCGGCGGGCCTGAGCCGACCGGCGAGCAGGTCGTGGAGATCGCGGCGGCGGCGGGCATCCGCGGCCGGGGCGGAGCGGGCTTCCCGCTCGCGGTGAAGCTCCGCTCCGTCGCGGCCGGATTCGTGATCGCCAACGGCGAGGAAGGCGAGCCCGCCTCGGTCAAGGACCGCTACCTGCTGCGTGAACAGCCGTCCCTGGTGCTGCGCGGGCTGGAACTGGCGGCGCGTGCCGTACGGGCCGAGCGATCTTTCCTGTATCTCAGCGACCCCGTCGCGGCTGCTCGGGTGCGGGCGGTCGCGCCCGCCGAGGTCGAGATCGTGCAGGTGTCACCCGCCTACGTGGCAGGAGAGGAAACGGCCGTCGTCCGCGCCGTCGGCGGCGGCCCGGCGCTTCCGACGGCCAAACCCCCCCGGCCCTGGCAGTCAGGGCTGCTCGGACGGCCGACCCTGGTCGGCAACGTCGAAACCCTGGCGCAGCTCGCGCTGGCCGTACACCTCGGACCTGAGGCGTATCGCGCGGTCGGTACTGATGACTCGCCGGGCACCCTTCTCGCCACGGTCTCCGGTGCGGGACAGGCTCCCGCTCTCTACGAGGTGCCGTACGGCATGCCGTTCGGCACCCTTGTGGCGCAGCACGTGGGCTCGGCGGCCGAGGTGACCGGCGTCGTGGCGGGCGGGTTCGCCGGCGGTCTGCTACCCGCCCCCGCGCTCGTCCTGCCCCTGACGCACGCCGCCTTCGCGAGCGCGGGAAGCACGCTCGGCTGCGGCGCCTTCGTGCTGCTGGCCGGTGACTGCCCCGTGGGGGTGGCCGCCGAACTGGCGCGCTTCTTCGACGAGGAGAACGCCCGCCAGTGCGGGCCGTGCGTCAAGGGCAGCGCGGGGGTCGCCGAGGTGCTGGCCCGGCTCACGGCCGGAGCAGCGACCGGCGAGGACGTCGAGCGGCTGGAGCGGTGGGGGGAGGGGCTGGCCGGGCGCGGCAACTGCGCCACGCCCGACGCGGTGTCAGTTCTGGTCGGTTCGCTCTTCCGGCACCACCGCGAGCGGGTGCGGGCGCATGTGGACTCCAGGTGCGCCACCTGCGCCCCGCACGATTTCCGTATTCGACTTGAGGAGAATGCATGAAGGTCGCCATTGACGCTTCTGTCTGCGACGGCAAGGGCTACTGCAAGCGCTTCGCCCCAGAGGTGTTCGGCCTGGATGAGTGGGGCTACGGCAAGGTGCTCGTCGAGGAGGTGCCGCCGGAGCAGGAGGCCAACGCCCTGGCTGCGGTGGAAGCCTGCCCGCTCCAGGCCATCAACACGATGTGAACGAGGGCTGCCTCCGGGTGGGAGGCAGCCCGTTTGCCGCTCAGCCGAGGTCGAAGGTCTCGCCCAGCTCGACGGTGATGGCGGCGTTGCCGTTGAAGGCCTGGTTGCCCTCGTCCACCAGTGCCGGGACGTCCTCGTCGGTGACCGGGATCGCATTCATCCGGGCGTGGTATTCGCCGACGAACGCGTGAGTGTCCTCGATCTCGGCGAAGTCGTAGAAGGCGGTGCCTTCGCCTCCGGTCAGGCCGTAGGTGGTCGCGAGCATCTTGCCGAGCGTGGCCCCGCCGTGCAGGTAACCCGCGTAGCGGATCCAGTGATGGGGCACCAACCCGAGCGGCCACTCGTCCCTGACCCGCTCCAGCCGGGCGACGTAGGCGTCGGTGGCCGGTGAGGTCTCCAGGGCCTGTCGCCAGTCCCGGCCGTAGAAGTGCGCCAGGTCCTTCTCGATCGCCTCGGTGCGGTGGAGTTGCGGCAGGTGCAGCACGCCGACCGCCGGGTCGTCGCGCAGCGCCTCCGTGGTGCGCTCCAGGGCGGCATAGACGGCGTGGAAGCGCACCAACCAGAGGCGGTAGGCCTCCTCGGTGAGTTTGCCCTGGAACAGGGCGAGCATGTAGGGCGTGTTCTCGGCCGCACGATGGGCCTCCGTCGTCCCCTTGTAGAGCAGCCGGGACAGAGGATCGCGGTCCTGCGAGATGGGTTCCATGGGTCTCCTCATCTTTATGACGACATGCCACAAAGATAACGACAACTTGTCGTAAAAACAATGGAACGGCGTTCCTGGTCGTGGCTGTGATGGTCTCGGCTGCTGTCGCGTGCGAAGATGCCGATGTGCCCCGAATCTCCGCCGCGAACCTGAGCGAGCATCGCGCGCAGACCCTGGAACGCATCTTCGCAGCGGTCTCCCGGCTGTCGCGCAGCCAGGCCACCGACGACATCTCCATGACCGACGTCGCCGCAGCGGCCGGAGTGGCACGCACCGTGCTCTACAACTACTTCCCCGACAAGGCCTCGCTGCTGCTGGCCTTCAGCGAGCGGGTCACCGAGTACTTCGTCGAGCGGTTCGAGCGCGACCTGCCGACGTCAGCCGGCGCATCCGAACGGGTTGCCGTGTTCATCCGGCTCACCCTCGACGGGCTGCTGGCTCATCCCCACCCCGACGCGGCCGAGATGTCCGTGGCTCTGGGCGCCGAGGCCTATCACGCGCTGGCGGGACATGTCGCGCCGATGCAGCGGATCCTCGCCGAGATCATCGCGGAGGGCGTGCGAACGGGGGAGTTTCGCCCGCTCGAACCTGACACTGCGGCACGCAGCGTCATGGGGGTCATCGGTGCCGAGCGCATACCGCTCGTTCAAGGGCGGATTGGCCTGGACGAGGCGCGGCGCGCCGTGACGTCCTTCGTGCAAAACGCTCTCCGGAAGGAATAGCTGCCCAGGAACGCCCACGACCTCGTACCCGCCGGCCGAGCGCGAGACCCCGTTTCGTGGAGGGTCGCCCACCCGATGTGGCAAGCGGGCTGAGCGCCCCGGTGGGACCAGCATCAGTCCACCCTCAGCGCCCGATCCAGCTTGCCCTATTCTAAAAATCTTAGCTATAAGGTAAATTTGCCAGGTCGAGAGGGAGGAAGCAGGTGCAACCAGCAGACGAGATCCTCGTGGGCGGGAAGTGGCGGGGCGGCTCAGGCCCCGTCATCGAGACGGCCGACCCCGCCACCGGCCAGGTGATCGCCCGGATCCACGGAGCGGGCGTCGACGACGTGGCGGACGCCGTGCGGGCCGGGCAGCGGGCCGTCGCCGACCCGGCCTGGCGCGACCTGCTCCCGCATGAGCGGGCGCGGTACCTGGCGCGGATCGCCGACCTGGTCGACGGGCACGCCGAGGACCTGGCCCGGCTGCAGACGGCCGACACCGGTAAGTCGATCAACGAGACCAGGGCTCTGGTCGCCAGCGCGGCGGGCACCTTCCGCTACTTCGCGGCGGCGCTGGAGACGCTGGAAGGCGCGCTGACCCCGTCCCGCGGGCCGTACCTCACGATGAGCGTGCACGAGCCGATCGGCGTGGTCGGCGCGATCACCCCGTGGAACTCGCCCATCGCCAGCGACGCCCAGAAGATCGCCCCGGCGCTGGCCGCGGGGAACGCGGTGGTGCTCAAGCCCGCTGAATGGACGCCGCTCGTGTCGCTCGCGCTGGGCCGTCTGGTCACCGACTCAGGTCTGCCGCCGGGGCTGCTGTCGGTGCTGCCGGGAGAGGGGCGGGTGGTCGGCGATGCGATCGTCCGCCATCCCGGCGTGGGCAAGGTCTCCTTCACCGGCGGCACCGCCACCGGCAGGGCCATCGGCGCGGTCGCCGCGGAGAAGATCATGCCGGTCTCGCTGGAGCTGGGCGGCAAGTCGCCCACCATCGTCTTCCCGGACGCCGACCTGGACCAGGTCGTGGCCGGGGTGCTGTTCGGGATCTTCTCCTCGTCCGGGCAGAGCTGCATCGCCGGATCGCGCCTCTTCGTCCACGCCGACGTCTACGACGAGGTTCTCGCCCGGCTGGTCGAGCGGGCCGGCAAGCTGCGGGTCGGGCCGGGCGTCGACCCGGCGACCCAGGTGGCCCCGCTCGTGACGCACGCGCACCGGGACCGGGTGGCGGCCATGGTCGACCGGGCACGGGACGAGGGGGCCAGGGTGCTGTGCGGTGGCCGGGCACCGGACGGCCCCGGAGCCTATTACCCGCCGACGATCCTGGACGGCCTGGACAACGATTCGGCCACCTGCCAGGAGGAGATCTTCGGCCCGGTGCTCGTCGCGCTGCCGTTCGCCGACGAGGACGACCTGGTCGCCCGCGCCAACGCGTCGGTGTACGGCCTGGCCTGCGGCATCTGGACCCGCGACTACCGTACGGCCTGGCGGGTCGCCAGGCGGGTGGAGGCGGGCACGGTCTGGATCAACACCTACAAGCAGTTCAGCGTCTCCACGCCGTTCGGCGGGATGAAGGAGAGCGGGCTCGGCCGGGAGAAGGGGCGCGAGGGCATCCTCGCATACACCCGGCAGAAGAGCGTCTACCTGGGGCTCAGCGAAGACCCGTTGCCCTGGGCTTGAGCGGCGCGCCCGGCCGCCTCCAGGGAGCTCTCCAGCCGGGACAGCAGGCGGGCGAGCTGGCGCTGCTCCACGTCGGTCAGCTTGGCCAGCATCCGCTGCTCGTTGGCGAAGTGCGTCTGCGCCACCCGCTCGACCAGGTCGAGCCCGGCGTCGGTCAGCTGCGCGTAGACGACGCGCCGGTCGTCGGGGTCGCGCTCCCTGACGACCAGCCCCGCCTTCTCCAGCCGATCGACGCGCAGTGTCACCCCGCCCGTGCTGACCAGCGAGGTCTCGGCGAGCTGGCCCGCGGTCATCCGGTATGGCGAGCCGGAGCGGCGTAGGGCGGTCAGTACGTCGAAGGCCGCCATGCTGATGCCGTACGTCTCGAAGACCTCGTTCAGCAGCACCTGGTACCGCAGGAAGCTGCGGTGCAGGCGGCCGAACACGGCCAGGGGCGCGATGTCCACCTCGGGAAGCTCGCGCCTCCACTGCTCCATGATCTGGTCCACCGCGTCGGATGATCTGCGCGTCATGAGAAAAGCCTAAAGGGGACTTGTGCGTGAGGAATCTGACTGCTAGAAAGCTTGTACATCAATATTTTGGTCCTAAGATAATTTCCCCAGATAGGAGGGGCCAATGACCGATCTTGACAAGCTGATCGACTCGGCTATTGCCACGCGGGAGAGCCGCCACGAGGACTGGGACACCCTGGGCTTCCAGGCCAAGGCCGGGGACGAGTTCAGGCGTGCCCAGATCCGCTACATCGGCTCAGGGGCCACCGGCAATCACGAGACCGACCACCGCATCCTGCCGGCCGAGCACTTCACCTTCTCCAACATGCGGCTGCCCGCAGGGGCCGTCGGCCCCGAGCACACCCACCATGACGCGGAAGAGGTGTTCTTCGTCCTGGAGGGCACCCTGGAGGTCACCGTCCACGACGTCGAGGACGGCACCAGGACCGCGTCCAGGATCCTCGGCTACCGCGACCTGATCCGGGTCCCCGCGGGGGTGCCACGCAGCCTGCGCAACATCGGCGACGGTGACGCGCTGTTCTGCGTCGTCATCGGCGCCGCCAAGCCGCAGATCCCGACCTACCCGCCGACCTCGGCGGTGCACGGCATCTCCAGGGACTGACATGGTCGCGCTGCGCCTTCACCAGATCACGTGGCTCGCCGAGGGGGTCGTCCGCCTCGAACTCACCGATCCCCGTGGCGGCGCCGCCCTGCCCTCCTGGGAGCCGGGCGCACATCTCTCGCTGCACCTGCCGAACGGCCAGATCAGGGAGTACTCCCTGTGCGGCGACCCCGCCGACGGCCGGGCCTACGCGGTCGCCGTGCAGCGGGACGAGCGGTCACGGGGCGGCAGCGCGCACGTGCACGAGCGGCTGAGGGTGGGCGACCTCATCGAGGTCGACGGGCCGAAGAACAACTTCGCGCTGGTGGACGCGCCGTCGTACCTGCTTGTCGCGGGCGGGATCGGGATCACGCCGATCAAGACCATGGCGGAGGCGCTGGAGGCCGCGGGCAAGGACTGGCGGCTGTTCTACTGCGGTAGGTCGCGAGACCGAATGGCCTTCGCCGACGGCTTCGGCGACCGCGTCACCCTGCACTGCGACGACGAGGCCGGTTCCCCGCCCGACCTGGCCGCGGTGATCGCCCGAGCCCCCGCCGACGCGCTGGTCTACTGCTGCGGCCCCGAGCCGCTGATCCAGGCCGTGGAGCGGGCGCTGGACGACCCCGCGCGGCTGCGCGTCGAGCGGTTCCGCGCTCCCGAGCAGCCCAGGGGCTCCGCGGCCGAGGCGCCGTTCACGGTGGTCTGCCGCGACCGGCGGTTCACCGTTGAGCCGGGCAAGTCGATTCTGGAAACCCTCCGCGCGAACGGCCTGGACGCCCCCTCCTCCTGTGAGGAGGGCATCTGCGGCACCTGCGAGACCCGGGTGCTCGGCGGCGAGCCCGACCACCGCGACTTCCTGCTCACCGACGCAGAAAAGGCCGCGGGCACGTCGATGATGCTCTGCGTCTCCCGCGCCCGCACCCCCGAACTAGTCCTCGACCTCTGAGGGAGAAGCCATGCCCCTGCGGCTGCAGCCGGTGCAATCCCGTAAACACGAGCTCACCAGCTACGAGCACGCGCTTGCCGACGAGCTGGAAGCCATCTTCGGCCACGGCGTGCACGACCTGTCCGGACTGGTCGCGGCACTGAACGAGACCGGCGTGCGTCCACCCGACGGCGCCGACTGGACCGAGGAGTCGTACACCGCCGAGATGGCGAGGCTGGGAGCTGCCGAATGAACACCGTCGAGGACCTGATCCACCTGGGCCTGCGCGACAGGTGGTACGCCCTGTGTCCGTCGGAGCTGGTCAAGCGGGGCGAGCTGGTCCGGCTGGACCGGGCGGGCGAGGAACTGCTGCTGTGGCGGGACGCCGCGGGAGCCGTACACGTCCAAGAAGACCGCTGCCCGCACCGCGGCGCCCGGTTGTCGCAGGGCGTGCACATGGGCGACCGGATCGCCTGCAACTACCACGGCGTGCAGATCGACAAGGCGGGCGTGGTCGTCTCAGTGCCCGGCGTGCCCGGGTGCTCGCTGGAGGGCAAGCGCGCGCTGCGCACGTTCCCCGCGACCGACCACGCCGGAGCGGTGTTCGCCTGGTTCGGCGACGCCGAGGACGCCGAGCCGGTGCCGTTCGACGTTCCCGAGCAGCTCGCCGACGAGGAGTGGGACCACTTCCTGGCATACGTCGAGTGGGACGCACCCTGGGTTTACTCGCTCGACAACCTCATGGACCCCATGCACGGCGCGTTCCTGCACCGCAAGTCGCACACTATGGCGTCGGGCAAGCGGGAGGCGCTGTTCCAGATCAGGGACACCGACACCGGGTTCATCTTCGAGAAGACCGACCAGGTCGGCGTCAACTTCGACTGGTCGGAGTGGATCGACACGGGCGCCCAGTGGGTCCGCCTGGAGATCCCCTACCGGGCGACGGCCGGGCCCGGCGGTCCCTTCACGATCGTGTGCACGGTCACGCCGATCAACCAGACGCAGCAGGCCGCGTTCTTCTGGCGCTGCCGCAAGGTCAGCGGCTGGCAGCGCGACACCTGGCGGTTCCTCTACAAGGCCAGGCTGGAGGCCAGGCACTGGGAGGTCCTGGAACAGGACCGGGTGATGGAGGAGGCCATGCCGCTCGACGCCTGGTCGCGGGAGAACCTCTACCAGCACGACCTGGCCCTGGTACGGCTGCGCCGCATGATCCGCGGTGAGGCCCAGCGCCAGCTCGCCGCCCGCGAGGAACGGAAGGCCAAGGTATGAACCAGCCCGTAGCGCGCCTGCGCACGCTGCGCAGCGTTGCCCTGCGCACGCCAGACGCGGCCGACGCGGCCGAGTTCTATCGGCACGTGTGGGGCCTGGATCCGGTCGAGCAGGACGGCGGGGTCACCTGGCTACGCGGCACCGGTCAGGAGCACCACATCCTGGAGCTGCGCGAGGCTGAGCAGAACGCGCTCGGCAAGATCGCGTTCGCGGTGGGCGCGCCGCGCGACGTCGACGAGGCCGCGCGCAGGCTCGCCGCGCTCGGCATCCCGCTCGTGACCGAGCCCGGCCCGCTCGACCAGGCAGGCGGCGGGTACGGCCTGCGATTCCCCGACCCTGAGGGACGGCTGATCGAGCTGTCCTGCGAGGTCGAGGCCGTCGTGCCCAGAGACATCGACGGGCGCGAGGCCGTGCCGAGGAAGCTCGCCCATGTCGTGCTCAACACCGTCGACCTCGACGCGGCCTGCAAGTTCTACACCACCGTGCTCGGCATGCGGATCTCCGATTGGTCCGAGCACCAGATGGCGTTCCTGCGCTGCAACGCCGACCACCACGTGATCGCCTTCAACCAGGCGTCGTGGACGTCGGTCAACCACATGGCCTACGAGATGCCGTCGATCGACCACTTCATGCGCGGCATCGGCCGCCTGAGGCACCACGGTGTCACCCCGCTGTGGGGCCCCGGCCGCCACGGCCCCGGCAACAACACCTTCTCCTACTTCGCCGACCCGGCCGGGCTGGTCTGCGAGTACACCTCCGAGGTGGAGCAGGTCCAGGAGGACGCCTGGTTGTGCCGGGTCTGGCGTCGGGTGCCCGAACTGGCGGACCTCTGGGGGACGGCCGGGCCGCCGTCCAAGGACGTGCGCTCGCACATGGCCGGAATCCCCGACTCCGGCCATTGGTGGGAGAAGTGACGCCCGTGGGGGAGATGATGCCGGAGAACGAGCCAAGCGGTGACCTCCCCGGTCCGGCCCCTTCGCGCAGGCTCTGCGTCGCGATCGTCGGCCGGGGCGCCATCGGCAGCGTGGTGATCTCCGCGCTGGAAGCGGGGGAGATCCCCCGAGCTCGGCTGGTCGCGACCGTGGATATCGGCGACCGCCTCGAAGACGCCATCGAGGCCGCGGATCTCGTGGTCGAATGCGCGGGACAGCGGGCTCTGGCCGAGATCGGCCCGAAGGTGGTCGCGGCGGGCAAGGACCTGCTGGTGGTCTCCATCGGCGCGTTCACCGATGACGCCCTGCTTGCCGGGCTCCGCGAAGGCCCCGGCCGTGTCCACCTGACCTCCGGCGCCATCGGCGGCCTGGACCTGCTACGGGCGGCCTCCCGGATGGCCCCCCTGGACAGGATCCGCATCATCACCACCAAGAAACCGGCCACGCTCGGCGTCCCCGACGTCGGACAGCCCGTGGAGGTCATGCGCGGACCGGCCCGCGAGATCGCGGCCGCTTTCCCCAAGTCCACCAACGTCGCCGCCGCCGTCGCCCTCGCGGTCGGCTCCCTCGACCTGGTCGAGGCCGTCGTCGTGGCCGACCCCGCCGCCACCCTCACCTCTCACGTGATCGAGGCGCACGGCGCCTCCGGTGACTACCGCTTCGAGATCCGCAACCACCCCTCCACCGACAACCCCGCGAGTAGCCGGATCGTCCCCTACGCCGTCCTGTCCGCGATCGAGGAACTGTCCCGATGCCTGCCCTGATCACCACCTGCGCGCCGGCCGATCCCGGACGGGGCAGCGGACGGCGCATCGGCGGGGAGGAGACGGCCTGATGGGCATCCATGTGATCGATACCGGGGGGACCGGTGTTCCCGTCCTGCTGTTGCACGGGATCGGCGGCAGCGCCGAGTCCTTCGTGGACCAGATCCCCGCACTGTCGGCGTGCTTCCGGGTCCTGGCCTGGGACGCCCCCGGCTATTTCCGCTCCGACGATCTTGCCGCTGTGGAACCTGACATGTCGGTATACGCGGCCCATGCCGCTGCCCTGCTGCCGGTCCCCGCGCACGTGATCGGGGTGTCCTGGGGCGGGGTCATCGCGACCCGGCTCGCGGTGGAGCACCCCGGATTGGTGCGGTCGCTCGTGCTGGCCGACTCCACCCGGGGCTCCGGCCGTACCGCGGAGCAGGCAGCCGCCATGCGCGCCCGCGCAGTGGAGTTGGAGCAGGTCGGGGCGGCGGCGTTCGCCAGGGCCCGGGGCCCGCGCCTGGTGTCCCCGCAGGCGGCGCCCGAGCTGGTGGACCGGGTGGTGACCGCGATGGAGCAGTCGATCCGCCTGCCCGGTTACCGCCATGCGGCCGCCTCGATGGCCGGGACCGACCACGATGACGTGCTCGGCTCCATCACCGCTCCCACCCTGGTCGTCGTCGGCGACCAGGACACCGTCACCGGTGTGGCGGAGAGCGAGGCCATCGCGGCTGCCGTCCCCGGCGCGCGGCTCGCGATCATCGAGGGCGCGGGCCACCTGGCCAACCAGGAACGGCCCGAGGAGTTCAACCGGCTGATCCTGGAGTTCCTGCGATGAGTCCTGCTGCGAACCACCCCGGATTGGTGGCTCAGGGACACGTCCTCGGTGGACGGCTCGTCGTCGTGACAGGGGCAGGGAGAGGCCTCGGGTTTGAGATCGCGAAGGCGGCCGGCCTGGCCGGGGCGAGGGTCGTTCTGGCGGAAGTGGACGGGGAACGGGCCGCCAAAGCGCACGCCACGCTGGTCGGCGAGGGTGTCGAGGTTCATCGTGTCGACACTGACGTGGCCGATCCGGTCTCGGTGGCTCGGCTGGCGGGCGCGGTTGCCGACCTCGGCGGCGCCTACGGGCTGGTCAACAACGCCGCCCTGGCCGACGGCGTCGGCGGCAGGCCGTTCCACGAGATCGACGTCGCGGACTGGGACCGGCTGATGACGGTCAACATCCGCGGCCCCTGGCTGGTGGCCCGCGCCCTGTTCCCGCGCATGACCCGGCCCGGCCGCATCCTCAACCTGGCTTCGGACGCCGCGTTCTACGGCTCTCCGAGGCTGGCGCACTACGTCACCTCCAAGGGTGCGCTGATCGCGATGACCAGGGCGCTCGCCCGGGATGCCGGGCCGTACGACATCACCGTCAACGCGCTCGCCCCCGGCCTCACCGAAGGCGAGGCCGCCGAGCGCATTCCCGCCGAACGCCACGAGCTCTATCGCGCGGGCCGCGCGCTCGCCCGCCCGCAACGGGCCGACGACCTCACCGGGGCCGTCGTGTTCCTCCTGTCCGATGCCGCGTCGTACATCACCGGGCAGACGCTCGTGGTGGACGGCGGGTTCGTCTTCCACTGAGGGGCTGTCATGGATCTCGGCCTGACCGGACGCACCTACCTGGTGACCGGAGCCAGCTCGGGCGTCGGTCTCGCGACCGCCGAGCTGTTGCTCGGCGAGGGCGCCAACGTGATCGCCTGCGCCAGGGACGGCGTACGGCTGGCGCAGGCGCTGGAGCCGCTGCCCCGCGCAACGGGCGCCAGAGTGGTCGCCGAATCGTGCGACGTCTTGGACGCCGAGGCCGTGGCCGGGTTCGTCGCCCGCGCGGGGGCGGACCTGGGCGGCCTGGACGGCGTGGTGAACAACGCCGGCCGCTCCCTGATGGCATCGGTCGCGGACACGACGGCGGAGCAGTGGCGTGAGGAGTTCGACCTGAAGATCTTCGCGGTGCTGAACACGGTTCGCGCCGCGGAGCCGTACCTGCGCAGGTCGCGGGCGGGAGCGGTCGTCAACGTCAACGCAATTCTGGCCCGCCAGCCCGAGCCCCGGCTGGCCGCCACCTCCGCGGCCCGCGCGGCGCTGCTCAACCTCACCCGGACCCTGGCCGCCGACCTCGCCCCGGTCCGGGTGAACTCGGTCTGCCTCGGGCTCATCGACACCGGCCAGTGGCGGCGCCGTTTCGAGGCCGTCGGCGCACTGTCCTACGAGGAGTGGTCGGCCGAGGTGGCCGCCGACCGGGGCGTCGCGCTCGGCAGGCTCGGTCGAGCCGAGGAGGTCGCCTACCCCATCGTCGCGCTGCTCTCGCCGCGCGCGTCCTACATCACCGGTTCGTCCATCGACGTCGGCGGAGGAGTTGCGAGATATGTCTAACGGTGGTGACCTGCTGGTCCAGATCCTGCGGGAAAACGGCGTCGACACCGTCTTCGGCGTGATCAGCGTGCACAACCTGCCCTTGGTCGAGGCCGTGGACCGGGAGCTGCGATTCGTCGCCGTCCGGCACGAGGCCGCGGCGGTCAACGCCGCCGACGGCTACGCCCGGGCGAGCGGCGGCCTCGGCTGCGCGCTGACCAGCACAGGCACCGGCGCCGGCAACGCCGCCGGATCCCTGATCGAGGCGCTCAGCGCGGGCAGCCGGGTGCTCCATGTGACCGGGCAGATCGACAGCGGCCACCTCGGCCAGGGCCGCGGCGTCATCCACGAGACCAAAGACCAGCTCGGCATGCTGACCGCGGTCTCCAAACACGCCGTCACGGTGCCCTCCGCCGGAGAGGCCGGCGCCATCCTGCGCGAGGCGGTACGGCGGGCATTGGCCAGGCCGTACGGCCCGGCCAGCGTGGAGTGGCCGATCGACCTGCAGTACGCCGCGCAGGAGGTGACCTCCGGGACAGCGGGGAGCTCGCCCGTGCCCGCCGCGGACCCGGATCGGGTCGGGGAAGCCGCGCGGGTCATCCGGGCTGCCCGGCGTCCGGTCATCTGGGCCGGGGGCGGCGCCAAGGAGGCGGGACCGGAGCTGCGCGAGTTCGCACAGCTGCTCGGCGCGCCGATCTTCACCTCGAACGCCGGGCGCGGGGCGGTGTCCGAGGACCACGAGCTGGTCGTCGGCAACTTCGCCGTGAACCCCGCCGCGGCGTCCTTGCTCGCGGATGCGGATCTACTGATCAGCATTGGCACGCATTTCCGGTCGAACGAGACCAAGCACTACAAGCTGGCGCTGCCCGAGCGGCACGTGCAGATCGACCTCGACCCGGCTGCCCTGGGGCGGGTGTACCCCGCCACGGTGGGGGTTTGCGGCGACGCCGCCGACGCGCTTGCCGCCCTGGCAGGCGAGTTGTCATCGGGAGTGTCGACCGAGGAGGGCTGGCACGACCGCGCGGTGCAGACGCGGCAGGCGGTCAGACAGCGCCTACGCGCCGACATCGGGAAATATGCACTCATCTGCGACGCGATGCGGGAGCACCTGGACCCGCGCTCGCCGATCGCCAGGGACGTGACGATCCCCTCCAGCCAGTGGGGCAACCGCCTACTGCCGATCCACGACCCGGCCACCAACATCTTCCCGCTCGGCGGGGGCATCGGTCAGGGCCTGGCCACCGGCATCGGAGCCGCGCTCGCCCGGCCTGACGTGCCCACCGCGGTGATCGCCGGAGACGGGGGCCTCGCCGTCCACCTCGGGGAGCTCGCCACGCTGGCCCAGGAGCGCCCCTGGCTGGTCCTGGTCGTGTTCAACGACGGCGGCTACGGCGTGCTGCGCAACATGCAGGAGGCCAGGGGCGTGGCCCGCTCGGGCGTCGACCTGTATACCCCGGACTTCCGGGCGCTCGCCGCGGCGATGGCGCTGCCATATGGCTTCGTAACCGCCGCCGAGGAGTTCCAGGAGGTGTTCGCGAAGGCGGTGGCCGCGCGCGAGCCGTACCTGATCGAGGTGGACGTCACCGCCGTCGGACCCACCCCCGTGCCCTTCGTCCCTCCCGTGGAGGTCAGATGAGCGTCCACCACGGCCCGGCGAACCGGGGCAGAAGAGTGCTGCGCACCGCGGCTCCGCTGTTCGTACGGGAGCCGTACGGCCCACCCGCGGGCGGCGCGATCGTGCTGCACGACGTGTTCGGTGTGACGGGCTACGCTGAGGCGGTGTGCCGCCTGCTGGCCCGCCAGGGCAGGCTCGCGGTATCGCCGTACCTGTACTACGAGAGCGGCGGCCCGGCCTTCGAGGCTGACGAACTGACCGTCGCCCGGGCACACATGGACTCCCTGACGGCGCAGGATGTCGCCGCGGACGTATCGGCGGCACTGAACTACCTGGCCGGGCGAACCGTGGGGCCGGTGCTCGTCATCGGATTCAGCATGGGCGGCTACCTGGCCACCTGGACGGCGGCCCACCACGCCGTGCAAGCCGCGATCGCGGTCAGCCCGTCCGGCCCCTGGGCGGGCATGCCCCCGCCCGAGGTCCTGGTCGCGGACCGCAGATCGCCGTGGCTCGGGGTGGTCGGCGAGTCCGACCTGTTGGTCGACGCCGATCTGCTCGGGATGGCCACGTCAACTCCCGGGCCGCCCGCGGCGCTGGAAAGGATCTCCGGTGCCGGGCACGGTTTCTACCGCGCGGGACGCCCGAGGTATGACGCCGAAGCGGAAGAGGAATCATGGCGTCGAATCTGCCGCTTCCTGCAGAAAAACACTTTGCCCTAAACTATTGACCCCTAAGGTATCGCGGCCTATTGTCTCGGCAACGCTCGTCCACGGAAGGAACCCCCCATGACGACCGTGTCCCCCGACTCTTCGGTCGCGTCGATCGCGGCGCGGCTCGAGCGGTTGCCCAACTCCCTGTGGCACCTGAAGGTGCGCACGCTGATCGGAGTCGTCACCTTCTTCGAGGCCTTCGACCAGCTGCTCGTGGCCTCCGCCCTCCCGTTGCTGATCAAGGAATGGCAGCTCACCACCGGCCAGATCACCCTGGCCATCACGAGCGGCTCGGTCGGCATGCTGCTCGGGGCGCTGGCCGCGGGCTGGGCGGCCGACCGGATCGGCCGCGTCCGCGTGGTCATCCTGGCAGTCGCGCTCACCGCGGTGTCCAGCCTGGCGATCGCCTTCGCGCCCGGCTTCGCGGTCTTCGCACTGCTGCGCTTCGTCCAGGGCTTCGGCATCGGCGCCGAGGTGCCGGTCGCGGCCACCTATGTCAACGAGATCGCCAAGGCCAAGAACCGCGGCAGGTTCGTGCTCCTGTACGAGCTGGTCTTCCCCGCCGGCCTCACCGCCGCCACCGTCGTGGCCGCCTGGGTGGTCCCCAACTGGGGCTGGCGTGCCATGTTCCTGCTCGGCGCGATCCCCGCGCTCCTGGCGGTCTACCTCCAGCGCCGCATCCCCGAGTCGCCGCGTTGGCTCGCCACCAAGGGGCGGCTGGAGGAGGCCGACCGGGTGCTGTCCGGCATCGAGGCCGAGGTGGCGCGCTCCAAGCCGCTGCCCGAGCCCGAGCCCGTCACCCAGACGTCGGCCGCCGAGCGCAAGGCGGGCCTCCGAGACCTGTTCGCCGGGATCTACCTGCGGCGCACCATCGTGGTCTCGCTGCTCTGGTTCTTCGGCTACTTCGTGAACTACGGCATCACCGCCTGGCTGCCGACCTTGTACACCAAGGTCTTCAAGCTCGACCTGCAGACCGCGCTCAACTACAACCTGTTCACCAGCCTGGCCGGGCTGATCGGCTGCCTCGTCGTGGCCCTGGTCATCGACCGCGTGGGCCGCAGGCTCTGCCTGGCAATGGGCCTCGGTGGCGCGGCGGTGGCGCTGTTCACGGTGGCCGTGCTGGGCGCCACCTCTGGCACCCAGGTCGCGGTGTTCGCCTCCTTGACGGCGATGTTCGTCTTCGCCACCAACGTCACCCTGTATCTGTACACGCCGGAGCTGTACCCGACCCGGAGCCGGGCCCTCGGCTGCGCGGCCGGCGGTGCCTGGAACCGGGTGGGCGTCATCGTCGGCCCCATCGTGGTCGGCGCCATCGTCGGCTCGGGCGGCAGCCCTTCGACGATCTTCACGGTGCTCGGCGTGATGGCCCTCACCGGCGCGGTGGTCGCCCTCTTCGCGGTCGAGACCCGTGGGCGCACTCTGGAGCAGCTCAATCCCTGATCCCGGCGGTCCCCGTCCGCTCTGGCGAACGGGGACCTGTGCTGGTGCGCCCAGCATGGGCGATCGCTTGGGGGTGGAAGTCCCCTGGAGGAAGAAGTGGTGCTGACACCGAGCCGGAGGCAAGAACGTCGTCGTGAGACCCTGCACTGAGGGACAGGAACCGCGTATGAGGCCGGATGGGTCTGGGTGAGCCTGCCGGCGACGGTGAAGCCCTGTTCGGTGCCGAAACTGACGCAGAGGCTGCGACCTGGTCTTGTAGCTGGGGCTGACGGATTCTGGCGGTCAACCGGTGTGCGCGGCGGTCCGCCCACCGCTGGTGGAGTGGTCGGCGCCCGCGGTCTGATGGCGGCTGGAGGGCGTTAGTGCGCTGGTCGCCGGGCTGGCGAGAATGCTGCACACCTCTTCGCTGGCGCATTCCTGACTGGGCGGGTCATGCACAACTTGTCGGGTTGGCCTCCGCCCAGTCGGTACTGGAGTTGCGGTGTGCGGCCGTGGTCAGGTACCCGGCGGGCGGAAGTCGACCGACTTCTTGGCGGCCTGGTCGACCTCCTCGACGGTCACCAGAACGCTCGTCTTGGATACCAGGGCTCCGCTGGCCCGGACGGTCATCGCGATGGCGGCCATCGACATGCTGTCGGGCAGGTCAACGATGCAGTACAGGTCGTCTTCACCGTATGCGAAGTACATCGACTCGACTGTGCCGCCACACGACCTGACAACCTGCTCCACAGCGGCCTTGCGCCCACTGCCCCCCTCAGCGATCAGCCCCTTCGCGCCCTCCGCGGTGTACCTGGCCTGCACCATGTACTTCGTCATCCGACCCCCCGAAGCTCATACAGAGCGCGGACTGCCCCCACCCGACCACTATCGCACACGACACGTGATCGCCAATTTGATCCGCCATGAGGCCGCCGCAGGTCAGCCTGAGCTTTCGCGCCACGCCTGCCCACCCCTCGGCTTGGAGGCGGGGCTTCTCTTTGGCTCGCTCCAGGCGACCAGCCGCTACCCATCCCGGGTTCCGAGGTCCACATGCTGATCGGGTGCGAGTCCGTCTGACGACATAGCCGCGGCTCAGGTCCCGGGCTTCCTCATGGGCATCCATCGCCAGGTGGCGGCGGCGGCGAGCGCGCAGACCGCCGCCGCCACCAGCACCGCGGCCTGGAAGCCCGTGACGAGGGACCGATCGTCCTCCACGATGACGGGCCCGTACGCCGCGATCCCGGCCGTGGTCGTGAGGGCAACCCCGAGCACGGCTCCGAGCTGCCGGGATTCGGTGGCCAGGCTCGCCGCGAAGGCCCGCCGCTCACCGGCGAGGGCGAGGAACGGCCCGGTGCCGGCCGGCGTGAACACCGCCGGGCGGGCCACCGTGAACACCAGCAGGCCCGGCAGGAGGACGAGCACCCCGCCCACCGGGGCCAGGAGGCCGAGGGCCAGCAGGGCGGCGGTCGCCAGCACAAGACCGGGCAGGACCAGGCGGCGCGGCCCGCGCCGATCGGCCACCCGCCCGGCGGCCGGTGAGAGTAGCGGGGTGCCAAGGCCTGCCCGGCGAGCACGGCACCGGCGGCGAGGCTAGTGAGGCCGAGCCCGTGCTGCAGATACAGCGCGAGCGAGACGGTGACGCCGAGGACCGCGAACTGGATCGCGAACAGGGCGGCGAGCGAGGTCGCGAGCATCGGGTGACGGAGCAGGCCGATCTCGACGAGGGGGTGTGGCGTGCGCATCTCGTGGCGCACGAACAGGGCCAGCAGGAGCAGCCCGCCGACCGTGAGGACCAGCGCGAGAGCCCCGAGCTGGTCACCGCCGACCACTCCGGACACGAGCGTGCCCAGTCCGGCCAGCAGGAGGGCGACCGACTGCCACGCGATCGGCCGCGGAACCGGTTCCCGGGACGGGGTGATGTTGCGATAGCCAAGCATCAGCGCCAGCACCACGATGGCAGCGTGACCAGGAAGATCCAGCGGCGGTCAACAGCGACCAGAACGCCCGCAAGCAGCGGTCCGAGCGCAAGGAATGACGTGCCGCCCGTGGTGAGCACCCCGATCGCCCAGCCCCGTTGGTCGACCACCGACCCAGCTGGCCCTGCGGGCACCGAAGCCCAAGCCACGCCAGTCGCTTGGCGCAGAGCCGGCTGCATGTCTGGAGCGCGGCTTTCACCCGTGGCCCCCGGTGGTCACTCCAGCCGGCGTGTGATGTCCGTGCAGGAACCTCGCCCTACGGGCAGCCACAATGTCAAAGGCCGCGGAGGCCTCCCGCCGATCAGCCGGGACACCTCGCCCGGCACGTTCTCCAACAGCCTCCGCGGGCAGCGGCGGTAGTGCCTGGTCAGATCGGGGGGAAATCCTCGGAGATCGGCGGGCTGGGCGACCACGATCGCGGCGAATCGCCGTTCGGTCACCGCGCGGGCGATGCTGCGTTCGAGTTGTGCCCGGGCGGCGCGGTTCGTGCCGCGCAGGACGTCGGCGGCGGCGGCGCGGTGGGCCACGGGCGGGAGTCCGGCCAGCACGCCCAGGCCCGGGTCGGAGAAGACCGCCACCGGCCCGTCGAAACCACCCAGCCACGCGCGGAGCCGGTCACCTGCGCGGTGGTCGGCGACGCCCGGGACCACGCGGTCGACGGTGAAGGTGTTCACGGCCAGGACGGCGATCTGCGCCAGGACCAGCATGCCGGCCAGCGCCCCGCGTGCGCTCGGCGTCGAGCCGCCCATCCCGATGCCGGCGAGCAAGGCCACCGCCGCATAGGCCGGGAGCATGTTGTTGACCGTGCCGCCCGTATGCAGGAGGCCGGCATAACCTTCCACGGTCAGCGCGAGGCAGCTCAGGGCGATGAGCGGCGGCGTCCGCCGTACCGCGAGCAGGACGGCACCCAGCGAGATGCCGAGGGTGGGCAGCAGGTGCCGGGTCCAGAATCCCGTGTACGCGGCGTGCTCGACGGGGTGCTGGGTGAGGAGTTCGAAGACGTAGAACACGTACCAGCCGTGGCTGGTCAGTCCCCAGAGGAGCGTGGTCAGTCCCACCACCCCCGTGAACGTCGCCGCCAGCACCGCTCCCAGACGGCGCCGGGTGTCGAACAGCAGCGCCGCGGTGATCGCCCCCGCCTCGGCGAGTGCGCTCTGTTTGGTGAGGAAGGCGGCCGCGAGCAGCAGTCCGGCGGCCACCGCACCGCCCGGTCGGCGCATCCACCGAGCCACGTACAGCCCGGCGAGGCTGAGGAGAAGGAACAGCGAGTCCACTCGGGCGATGTCGAACCAGGAGGCGGCGGCGAAGTAGGTCGCGGCGTACAGGCCCGCCGTGGCCACTCCTGCGGCCAGGTCGCCGGTCTCGCGCTGGACCAGCCGGGCGAGGAGGAAGAAACAGCCGAGGGAGGCGATCAGCGAGACCAGCCGCAGTGGGAGATAGGAGACTCCCAGCATGCCGGCCAGGGCCGCCGAGGCGGCGAAGTACAGCGGGGGATAGGGGTCGGGCACGTAGTCAACCGTGGGGGCGGAGTACAGCGACTGGCCGGTGAGCAATCGTTCTACTTCGACCAGGGAGTTGGCCTCCAACCATTCCAGGGCGTACGGGTAGCCCATCCGGCTCACGGCGGTGGCGGCGAACACCGCGATCGCGGTGAGCCCGGCGGCTGCGGCGAGCAAGACCGGAATCCGTGCCACGCCTGCCGGGCCGAGCCGTTGTCCACGACCACCGCACGGAAGCGCGCGACTACTCATGGCCAGCTTCTGGCTTCGCTGGGAGAGGTGTCCTCGGCCACACCGGTCACGTTAGCGGCGAAGTCCCAGCGGCAGGGCCGACGCCGCTGCATGACGCGGTCTCGGCACGGTCAAGGGCCGCGGTTTGCGCGCGATGGCCTCGCGCCTTCCCCCTCAACCCTCGGTCACCGTATGACCGCAGGCTTGAACTGGCCATTTCTCGGAAAGCAGATGACCTTCCCATGAGAATCGGGCCGTCCCGCGGCTCTAGCGTCGAACTATGACGATCGATGTGGTGCTGCCCTGCCTGGATGAGGCTGCGGCCCTGCCGTGGGTGCTCGGGCGGATGCCGGACGCCTTCCACCCGGTCGTGGTCGACAACGGCTCGACCGACGATTCCGCCCGGATCGCCGCCCGGCTCGGTGCGACGGTGGTGACCGAACCTCGGCTCGGGTTCGGCGCCGCCTGCCATGCCGGGCTGATGGCCGCGACCACGGACGTGGTCTGCTTCATGGACGCCGACGCGTCGCTGGACCCCGAGCAGCTGCCGCTGGTGGCCGGGCCGGTCCTGGACGGCGAGGCGGAGCTGGTCCTCGGCCGGCGCGTTCTCCGCCCAGGGGCGTCGTGGCCGTTGCACGCCCGGCTCGGCAACGCTCTGCTGGCCAGGAGGCTGCGCCGCCGGACCGGCGCCGCCCTGCACGATCTCGGGCCGATGCGGGCGTGCCGGCGCGCCGACCTGCTGGCGTTGAGGCTGGTCGACCGGCGCTATGGGTACCCCTTGGAGATGGTCCTGCGCGCGGCTTCCGCAGGCTGGAGGATAGGCGAGGTCGAGGTGGACTATCTGCCCAGGATGGGCCGGCCGAAGGTGACCGGCACGCTGCGGTCCATCGGCGACATGCGCCGGGTCATGGCCGGCCGCGAGAACAGGGTATGAGCGAGCCCGCGGACCACCTGTCCCCTCGCGTGCGGGGAGGGCCACCCGAGGCCCAGATCGTCGTGATGGCGAAGGAGCCGGTACCCGGGATGGTCAAGACCCGGCTGACCCCGCCATTCACCCCGCGCGAGGCCGCGGCACTGGCAGCCGCCGCGCTGGAGGACACGCTGCGAACCGTGGCCCGCGTACCGGCCACGCGCCATGTGCTCGTACTCGACGGCGCCCCTGGCGCCTGGCTCCCCGAGGGCTTCACGGTGCTGCCGCAGCGCGGCCTCGGGCTGGATCAGCGGCTCGCGGCGGCCTTCGACGACGCCCACCGGCTCCTGCCCGTACCGATCGTGCTCATCGGCATGGACACACCGCAGGTCACGCCGGACCTGCTGGCCACCGCCCGCTCCCTGCTGGGCCCCCACGACGCGGTGTTCGGCCCGGCGGCGGACGGCGGGTTCTGGCTGCTCGGCCTGCGCGTCCCCGACCCGGCGTTGCTGCTCGGCGTCCCGATGTCGGAGCCGACCACCGGTGAAGTCCAGTTGCGGAGGCTCAGAGAGGCCGGGTTGAGCGTCGCCTCGATGCCATGCCTGATCGATGTGGACACCGCGGCGGACGTGTTCGCCGTGGCGGCTCTCGCTCCATGGTCGTCCTTCGCCGCCACGCTCGTCAGGACGAGGACGCCGCATGGATAGCAAGGCTCAACGGGGATCGAGCACGCCGGCCGCCCTTCGACGCCGCTCGCAGCCTCCAGCCGGCCGCGGGTGACGAGGCCCGGTGGATGCCGGCCGGCTCGCGGCGCCTACGCGCAGGGGAAGCTCTCCGCCGCGGCGTTGGCGCTGCTGCGATATTCGACGAAGCGGCGGCGTATCTCCTCGACGGCCGCCGACAGAGGGAAGATGTCGCGGGTGACGAGCTGGTCGAGATGGTCGGCGCCGACGGGATGCCAATAGACGCCGTCGTCGGTCACGGTCACTTCGGGGATGAGGCTGTCGACGGTGAGCGCGACTCCTTCGACGGCGGACCCGCGTTGCGCCACGGGCCGTACGACCCGGTCCTGCAGGGGGATGCCCAGAGCGTCGAGGAAGGTGTGGAAGGCGTCGGCGTCGCTGTCTTCGCCAGGTGCGATCGTGGCGGCCACCCGGACGCGGAAACCCTCGTCGAGCGCGATGCGGATACCCGCGATCGCGCGGTTCCAGCTCCCTTGGCCGCGATGCCGGTCGTGCCGGTCCGGAGCGGGGGAGTCGAGGCTGATCTGCAGCGTCAGCCGATCCCGTGGCATGCTGCGCAGCAGGTCGAGCCGGCGGCCGCGGAACAGCATGCCGTTGGTCAGCAGGGTGGTCGGGAACCGGTCGGTGCAGGCTCGCACGATCTGGTCCAGGTCGGGCAGCAGGAACGGCTCCCCGCCGGTGAGAAAGACCTCGCCGACCTCGGTGAGCTCTGCGGCCTCGGCGATGATCCGGCGTACCCGGTCCAGGCCGAGCGCGCGGCGCGGGGTCCGCGGTGAGGACCGCGCACAGCAGTAGTCACAGGCCAGGTTGCAGTCGAAGTTGGTGTAGAGCCACAGACGCGCGCCCGGACGCCGATCGTGAGGGAGGTCCTCGACGGGGTCGCGCGCGCGGCCTCGCCGTACCACCGCGGTGTCGGGACCGATCGCGACGAGCTCGTTGCCGGTCCGCTCGCACCAGCGCCGGACCAGATCGGCGTCGCCGGGCGCGAGGGGAACCTCGACGGTCGCCCCGATCGGCAGGGCGCCGACGCGTTCGACCAGGTCGAGGATCACCATCGCGACGGGATCTGCTGTCTGTCCACCGCCTCGAACAGCGAGGCGTAACCGTCCAGTTGGGGCCGGACCCACCGGCGCAGTCCTTCCATCTCCAGGATCCGCCGATGGTCGGGATTGTTCCAGTCCATCTTCAGCAGGTGCTCCACCCACGGCTCGGTGCGTTCCGCCGGGAGCAGGGTGGTGAAGTTGCAGTGGCAGTACGGCTCGGAGCGCCACACCTCCTCCAGCGCACCCGGCATGAGCTCGTCCCTGCCGATCGCCTCCCAGGAGTTGATGCCGATCGCGGCGGCGTCGGCCTGGTCGGCGAGCACCGCCCGGATGGCGTCCAGCTCGCTGCGCCCGGTGTCGCCGTGCTTGCCCAGGTCGCTGTCGATCCGCAGGAACTCCACGTCGGTGACACCCGCCAGGGTGAGGAAGTGCACGGGCAGGATGGCGGCATGGGCGGAGTCGCACGAGCCCAGCGCGATCCGGCGCTGGTGCAGGGCGTCCAGGCCGCGCATGCCGCTGCCCGCGCGGGCGACCAGGACGGTGGCGAAGGTCAGGTCGGTGTCGCGCATGGCCAGCGCGCGGCACTGGTTTCCGGTTCGCAGGACGGTGCGGACCCAGGCCAGATTCGTGTTCCAGGCGATGTCGATCGTGCCGGCGAGCAGGGAGTCGACCTGGCGGGCATAGTTGGAGAACAGCACGAAGTCCATCTCGGCGTCGCTGCCCTCGAAATAGCCGCGGATGCCCTCCCAGATGGGCACGACGTTGGCGGTGTAGGCCACCGCTCCCATAGTCAACAT
Source organism: Nonomuraea sp. NPDC059194 (assembly GCF_042754765.1). Classification (NCBI taxonomy): domain Bacteria; kingdom Bacillati; phylum Actinomycetota; class Actinomycetes; order Streptosporangiales; family Streptosporangiaceae; genus Nonomuraea; species Nonomuraea sp. NPDC059194. The sequence goes on from NZ_JBHZBH010000040.1 coordinate 72,934, forward strand.
CAGAACAACTCCTGCCCGGTGATCGCTTTGCCGTAGAAGTCGTAGAGGACATCGGCGGTGGGGGCCATGACGTGCCCGGCGCGG
>NZ_JBHZBH010000041.1:0-69890 GCF_042754765.1 Nonomuraea sp. NPDC059194
CCTCTTCTCCACCCCCCATAGCGCCGGAAGCTACTCAGGTTACTCTGCCACTGGAATACCTATAAAGCAAAGGAGAAGGGGCGGCCGCCGCGAGGTACGCGTCGACCGCCCTTTTCCTGGGTCCTCCACTCATCGTTTTCGAGCGCAGGCTCCGCGTTCGGGCATCGTGCTGTCAGTCGTTGCCGATGTTGATGTCGCCGGTGTTGTTGTTGCCGCCGTTGCCGCCGGGTGCGTTGCCGTTGGCGCCGTTGGCGTTGCCACCGTTGCCGTTGCCGATGTTGCCGCCCCTGTTGTCGATGTTGATCTTCTTCACCTTCTTGACCTTCTTGACGACGGGCGGCGGCTTGCAGCCAGTGGTCACCGCTGCAGGCGTGCCCACCGAGGCCTGGGTGGCGCTGGTGGCCGCCGCCGTGGGCTGGGCCGACATCGTCACGGGGACGGCAATGGCGGAGGCGGCGATGGTGGCGGCGGCGAAGGCCTTCTTGAGGTCAAGCATGAGAGGTTCTCCTTAGGTATGAGCTCCGGGTGAGCTATGCGGATATTTCTACCTAAGTGGGGTTGCATGTCCCTTTCATGCCGATAGCGGATGATATGCGGGATATCGCGAAATATCGGTTGCCTGCCAGGAATGCCGCTGAGAGGATCCTCGCCATGCCTGCCTTCTCCGCGCCTGATGGAACCGTCCTCGCCTACCACGCGTTCGGACAGGGCGTCCCGCTGATCTGCCTGCCGGGCGGCCCGATGCGGGACTCCGCCTACCTCGGTGAACTCGGCGGCCTGTCGGCGCATCGACAGTTGATCATGGTGGACCCTCGGGGCACCGGCCAGTCCGCGATACCGCAGGACGCCGCCTCCTACCGCTGTGACCGGCAGGTCGACGATGTCGAGGCGCTGCGCGAGCACCTTGGTCTTGACCGGCTGGACCTGCTGGGGCACTCCGCCGGCGCCAACCTCGCGGCCCTGTACGTGGCCCGGCACCCGGAACGGGTGGGAAAGCTCGCTCTGATCACCCCCAGCACCAGAGCCGTCGGCATCGACGCCACCGCGGAGACACGGCGTGAGACCGCGCGACTGCGCAAGGACGAGTCCTGGTTCCCGTCGGCCTTCGCAGCTCTTGAGGCGATCGTGGCAGGCAACGCCACCGACGACAGCTGGAAGGCCATCGACCCCTTCTTCTACGGCCGATGGGATGCGACGGCGCAGGCCCACCACGCAGCCCAGGACGGTCAGCAGAACCAGGAGGCCGCCGACGCCTTCGGCGCCGAGGGCGCCTTCGACCCGCAGGCCACTCGCGCGGCACTGGCCGCGTTCGACGGGCCCGTGCTGCTGCTGGCCGGGGAGGTCGACCTGAACACGCCCCCGAGCGTCGCGGCCGAATACGCCACGCTGTTCCCGAACGTCGCGTTCGTGGTTCAGGAGGAAGCGGGCCACTACCCGTGGCTCGACGATGCCGACCGGTTCGTGGCCACGACCGCGACGTTCCTCGGCTGAAGGCCGCCTCGCGCGACCGCCGAGCGGGCCGCCCTGTGACTCGGGGTACGGCCCGCGGATCGCCATCGAGCTCGACCAGATCCGGGTGGGATTGATGGAGATGCAGCGGTTCGGTGTCTACGAGGCGTTAGAGGTTCTGGGCGAGGCGCTGGAGTGCTGGAAGTCGCCGGCCCTCGGAAGGGCCGGCGGCGATTGTCATCGAGAGATCTCGTACGGAATGATCTCCGCGAGGGCGGAGGCCCCGCCCATGCCGTAGTCCACCCGCAGCCTCACGTACCTGGTCGAAACGCCCTTCATATCGACGTCGTTCGGCGCCGTCATGCGCGGCCACTCGACCCGCTTGACGTCCCTGAACGTCGTACCGTCGTCACTGACCTGCACCACACCCTTCACGATGGTGGCGTTCATGTTGACCCGCAGCTTGGGCTGGAAGCGGACCGCGGACAGCTCCCTGACCCGTCCCATGTCCACGGTGATGAAGTGCGGCTGGGGCACGACCTCCGGGTAGTACGAGTGGTAGTCGGTCGTCAGGTTCCCGTCGACCGCACGGGCCGGGTCCCCGGCACCAGGCTTGAATGTGCTCGCGGTCGCACTCAGCTCGGCCGGCGGGATCCTGTTGCCGGCCGGCGGTGCAGGCCAGATGTCGCGCGCCTTGCCCGGCTCCTCGCTGACGATCGGCTGGTCGGGACCCGTCCCCTTGCCGCGGATCACCACGTCGGTGATGACCGCGCCGTGGTCGGAGTAGAACGGCCAGGGCTGGTCGAGCCAGCTGTTCCGGTGGCGGGGCAGGCGGCTCACGTCCGCCCGGGAGCCGAGGATGCGGACATCCTTGCCGCGCGCGAAGACGTAGTCGATGCGGGCGGGTACGGCGCCGAAGCCGCTCAGCGGGCTCCAGGTGCGGCCGGGGTAGGCCCCGGCGTCGGGGTTGGCGTAGCGGAAGGTGTCGAGGAAGCCCGCGTCGGTGTACATCTTCGTGTACGGCCACGGCAGCACCACTCCGCCGTGCCCGGGCGCGTTCGCGAACTGCTCGGACCAGTCCAGGTGCGACTGGGCATTGAGGTCACCGCCCATGAGCACCGGGGCGTCGTCGTCGCCGATGAAGGACGGCAGCGCCTTCTCCAGGATCGCCTTGCCCATGCCGACCCGGCGCAGGTGGTCGCCCTCGAGGATCTGCTCGGTCGTCTTCGTCCGGGGAAGGCCGTGGGTGTTCTGCACGGCCGCGTCGTGGGTGTCGCCGAAGGCGTAGCCATCGTGCCAGGTCCACAAACTGAACGCGTGGACGTGCTTGCCGTTCGGCAGGCCGAGCCGGGCGCCGCCGATGTTGAAGGAGGAGATGTCCGCGTCGGCGTAGCGCGGGTAGACCTTCTCGATCTCGAGCTTGGTGTACAGCCACAGGTTGTCGCCGTTGACGCTGTAGTCCTCCGGCTTGGTGAGCTGCACCCCGGAGAACCGCTTGTCCGCCGGCCGTCCGGCGTTCAGCCCGTCCAGGATCTTCGTGCCGGAGCCGTACCCCTCGACCACGAACAGGATGTCGGGGTCGACCTCGTTGAGGTACTCGATCATCTGCTGGAGGTTCTCGCCCGTCGGCTCCTGGCGGTTGATCGTGCCGCCGACGAAGAGGTTCCACGCCATCAGCCGGAGCGGCGTGCCCACGCGCTTCTCCGGCAGGGACGTGACGGAAACGTCGACCGTCACCTCCTGCTCGGGCAGCGTGAAGGGGCGGCTTCGCGCCTGCCCGTCACGGCTGTAGACGGTCTCGCGCGCCCATACCTGGTCACCGCTCCTGACGGTGGTGGTGAACTCCTCCACATGGTGCGGACGCGGCTTGCCGGTCGACACGACCGTGCAGGTGCTGCCGGGACGCTGGCCCCCGTCGCACTCCAGCCGGTACGCGGCCGGTTTGGCGCCGGGGTCGGCCGCGGCCGCCGGTGCCGGGACCAGCAGCCCGGCAAGGGCCAGGGCAACGGCCAAAGGGGGAACTAATCTCCGCATGAGCTTGTCCTTCCGTAGCGGTCTGAAGGGCTGTCAGGTGAGGCGCTGGGGGGCGGCGGGGCGCGAGATCGCGCCTTCGGGTGAGAAGAACTGCTTGTCCACGTGCTCCAGCGCCAGGCACGCCGCGCCCAGCGCGACGCATTCCTCGCCGAGCGTCGAGGGCCTGAGCTCGGGGACGCGCAGGCAGTGGGGTTCGAGGGCGCGGCGTAGTGGTGGCAGCAGGACGTCGGCCGAACGGGAGAAGCCGCCGCCCAGCACGACCAGCTCGGGATCGAGGGTCAGGACCATGGCCGCGGTGCCGAGCGCGAGCTGGTGGGCGTAGGCGTCGACGGCGGCCAGCGCGACGGGGTCGCCGGCGCGGGCGGCGCCGAAGACGAGCCCGGCGGCGTCGTCGGGCGAGGCGCCTTCGGCCGCGGGGCAGCTCTCCAGGTGGTTCGCCATGGTGCGCCAGCCGGTGATCTCCATGAGGCCGACCTCGCCGGTGGCGCCGCTGAAGCCGTGGTGCAGGCGACCGTCGAGGATGAGCGCGGCCCCCGGGCGGCGGCCGGCGTGCAGGTAGACGAGGTCGCGGACGCCGGCGGCGACGCCCAGCCGCTGTTCGGCCAGGGCGGCGAGCTTGCTGTCGTTCTGGAGGGTGATCGGGCAGGGCAGCTGCCGCCCGAGGTGGCCGATGAGGTCGACGCCGGCCCAGTCGGGCAGGGCTTCCACCCGGGTGACCACCCCTTCCCTGTCGACGACGCCAAGGCTTCCGGCGGCCACGCCCCACAGATCGAGCGGGGTCAGGCCGGAGGCGACGAGGGCGGCGTCGACGGCTCTGGACATGGCCTGCAGCCGTTCGTCGCGGGTGGTGCGGGGGCTGACGGCGATCCGCCCGCTGGCGACGGTACGGCCGGCCAGGTCGGTGACCACGGCGAGGACCTTGTGGACCCCTATGTCGATGCCGAGCACGTGCCCGGCGTCGGCGCGGAAGCGGTAACGCCTGGCGGGCCGGCCCATGCCGCCCGTGGTGGGCTCGACCTCGGCGATCCAGCCGCGTTCGTGGAGGTCGGTGATGACGTCCACGATGGAGCCCCGCGACAGCCCGGTCCGCGCGGCCAGCTCGGTGAGCGTCAGCGGCCCGCGCGCGTCACGCAGGGCGCGGATGCTGCTCAGCGAGTTCAGCTGACGCAACCGCTGAAGGTCTCCACCGCTGAGCTGCACGGGATCGCTCCTCACTATTGACGGACTCCCGATTATGTACGGCATGCCCCGCCTCGGCTACCCCGAAATATCCGAAAATTCAGGTCTTGACCATAGGGGTCGATCCATGAGTATCTATGGACTCCACAATAAGTCGGGAGTTCATGCATGACAGTGACCATCGCGGTCGTCGGAGCCGGCAACCGCGGCCAGGTCTACGCCAGGGCCGCCGCGGCCGACGGCCGGGCGCGGATCGTCGCCGTGGCCGACCCTGATCCGGCCAGGCGGGCCAGGCTGGCCGCCGAGCACGGCCTGCCGGAGCAGGCGTGCTTCAGCGGATGGGCCGAGCTGGCCGCCCGGCCGAAGCTGGCCGACGCCGTGGTCATCGCCACCCAGGACCACCTGCACGTCGAGCCCGCCGTGGCCTTCGCCGGGCTCGGCTACGCCATCCTGCTGGAAAAGCCGATGGCCCCCACGGAGCCGGAGGCGCGCAGGATCGTCGAGGCCGTCGAGCGCAGCGGGGTCGTCTTCGCGGTCGGTCACGTCCTGCGCTACACCCCCTACACCGGGGTGCTCAAGCAGATCGTGGCCAGTGGCAGGTTAGGTGCGATCTCCAGCGTCCAGCACCTGGAACCGGTGGGCTGGTGGCACATGGCCCACTCCTTCGTGCGGGGCGCCTGGCGCAACGCCGCCGGATCGGGGCCGATGCTGCTGACCAAGTCCTGCCATGACATCGACTGGCTGCTCCACCTCGTCGAGGACGAGCCGGTCGGCGTGGCCTCCTTCGGCTCGCTGACCCACTTCAGGAAAGACAACCGGCCAGAAGGCGCGGGCACCCGCTGCGTGAGCTGCGCCGTCGAGCCCACCTGCCCGTACTCCGCCAAGCGTCTCTACCTGGGCTGCCTCGGCGACCCGAAACGGGAGTTCTGGCCACTCCTCGCGGTCACCTCCGACGCCACGACGGCCGGCGTCACGCACGCGCTGGAGACCGGCCCGTACGGCCGCTGCGTCTACGACTGCGACAACGACGTGGTGGACCAGCAGGTCGTGATGCTGGAGTTCGCGCGAGGCGCCACCGCGTCGTTCACGATGACCGCCTTCACCCCGCTGGAACACCGCAAGACCAGGATCTTCGGCTCGCACGGGTTCGCCGAGGGCGACGGCCGGACGATCAGGATCGTCGACTTCGCCACAGGCGCCGAGGAGATCGTCGACACGGCCACGAGCGCGGGGGCGTCGACGGCCGACGGCCATGGCGGCGGCGACCTGGGGCTGACCAGGGCCTTCATCGACGCCGTCGCTGCCGGTGACCAGTCGCCGCTCGGCGCGGGCGCGGCCGACGCGCTGGCCGGTCACCTCGTCGTCTGGGCCGCCGAGCGTGCCCGCGAGACCAGGACGGTGCAGGCCCTGTGACGACGATCCCCGCTCCCTCCCGCCTCACCACGGCGCCAGGGCAGTTCGCCTTCACCTCCGCCACCACGTTGACCGCCGACCCGGCGCTGGCCAGGGCCGCGGTGTGGCTGCGCGACAGCCTCACCCCGGCAACCGGCCTGCCGCTGCCGGAAGGCCCCGGCGGGATCGAGTTCCGCCTCGCCGACGGCCTCGGCCCCGAGGAGTACCGGCTGACGACCACGCCTGCATCCGTGCTGATCGAGGCCACGGCCGCGGCAGGCGCCTTCTACGGGGCCCAGACGCTGCGTCAGCTCCTCGACCCGGCCGCGTTCCGTGCCGGCCGTACCGGGGACAGGGTCTGGAGCGTCCCCGCGGTCACCATCACCGACGGCCCCCGGTACGGCTGGCGCGGCTGCCTCATCGACGTGGCCCGCCACTTCCTGCCCAAGAACGACCTGCTGCGCTACATCGACCTGCTGGCCGCGCACAAGCTCAACGTGCTGCACCTGCACCTGACCGACGACCAGGGCTGGCGGCTGGAGATCAGGAAGTACCCGAAGCTGACCGAGGTCGGCGCGTGGCGGCGCGAGTCGCCGCTGGGCGCCAAGCGGCACCGCCGCTTCGACGGACGTCCGCACGGCGGCTTCTACAGCCAGGACGACATCAGGGAGATCGTCGCTTACGCGGCCGACCGGTTCGTCACGGTCGTCCCTGAGGTCGACCTGCCCGGCCACACCCAGGCCGCCATCGCCGCCTACCCGGAGCTCGGCAACCTCGGCACTGCGCTGGAGGTGCGCACCGAGTGGGGGGTCGGGGAGAACGTGCTCAACGTCTCCGACGAGACGATCGCCTTCTTCACCGACGTCCTCGACGAGGTCCTGGAGCTCTTCCCGAGCCAGTACGTGTGCGTCGGCGGCGACGAGGTGCCCAAGACCCAGTGGAACGAGAGCCTGCCGGCCAAGGAGCGCATCCGCGAGCTCGGCCTGCGCGACGCCGACGAGCTGCAGACCTGGCTCATGCGGCACTTCACCGACTACCTGCTGGCCAGGGGGCGCAGGCCGCTCGGCTGGGACGAGCTGATGGAGGGCGGCCTGCCGGACGGCCTCACCGTCGGCGCCTGGCGCGGAGACACGTGTACGGCGCTGGCCGCCAGGGCCGGCCACGACGTGGTCGTCTCGCCGTTCGCCGAGACCTACCTGGACTTCCGCCAGGCCGAGGGCGAGCAGGAGCCGGTGCCGATCGGCAGCGTGACCTCCCTGAGCGCGGTGCACGCCTTCGACCCGGTCCCGGCCGGGCTCACCGAGGAGGAGCGGGGCAGGATCCTAGGCGCCCAGGCGGCGCTGTGGACCGAGCACATCGACTCGCCCCGGCTGCTCGACTACATGGCCTTCCCCCGCCTGGCCGCGTTCGCCGAGGCGGTGTGGAGCGGCGAGCGCGACTTCGAGGACTTCCTCGTCCGGCTCGCCGTGCACGAGAAACGGCTCGACGCCCTCGGCGTGGAGTATCGCCCGGCCGCCGGGCCGTACCCATGGCAGCGCCGCCCCGACGCCCCCGGCCACCCCCGGACCAGGGCCGAGATCGACGGCAAGCTCGCCGCCTGGACCGCGACCCTGCGGTCCTGAGACACCCCCCACCTGGAGACACTCATGCGTTTTCGACTGCCCCTGGCCGGGCTGCTCGGCCTGGCCGTGCTCGCCACCGGATGTGGCGGCTCCAGCGAGCCCGCCACCGACGGCAAGGCCACCATCAGCTACGCCATCTGGGACAAGAACGACCAGGCCAGCACCGAGAAGATCATCGCCGCCTTCCAGCAGGCCAACCCGAACGTGACGGTCAAGCTGGAGATCACCCCGTGGGACCAGTACTGGACAAAACTCCAGACAGCCGCGTCCGGCGGCGCCGCTCCCGACGTCTTCTGGATGAACAGCCTCAACGTCCGCATGTACGCCAAGGGCGGCGTCATCGCCCCCGTCGATGAGTCCAAGGCCGCAGGCCTGTCCCAGGCGGTCGCCGACGGCTACCGCTATGACGGCAAGCTGTGGGCCCTGCCGCACAACGTGGGCATCCCGGCGCTCTGGTACGACAAGAAACTCTTCGACGCCGCCGGAGTGGACTACCCGACCGCTGACTGGACCTGGGACGACGTCAAGGCCGCGGCCAAGAAGCTGACCGACCCGGCCAAGAAGCAGTTCGGCATCCTCGCCCACATGTGGGACCAGGGCGGCTTCTACCCCACGATGATCCAGGCAGGCGGCCACGTGCTGTCGGCCGACGGCAAGAAGAGCGGCTTCGACGAACCCGCCTCGATCCAGGGCCTGGAGTACTGGACCGGCATGATCAAGGACAAGGTCGCCCCCGTCGCCGAGGTCTACACCGACACCGACCCCATCCAGCTCTTCCAGTCCGGCAGGTACGGCATGTTCCACGGCGGCGCCTGGCTCGCCTCCACCTTCTGGGCCAACCCCGAGATTCGCGAGCGGATCGACGTGGCCCCGCTGCCCAAGGGCCCGGCCAAGGAGGCCGTCATCCTGCTGGGCCTGGCCAACGCGGTCTCGGCCAAGAGCGAGCATCCGAAGGAGTCGGCGGCCTTCGCCGAGTTCGTCGCCTCCGAGCAGGCTCAGAAGATCCTCAGCGACAGCGGCGGCGGCGCTCTCTCGCTCCGCGAGGGCACCCAGGAGGGCTGGTTCAAGGCCTTCCCCTCCTTCCACCTGAAGGAGACCTACGACGCTTCGATGCCGCACGGCGTGCCGTACCCGGTGAGCCTGAACACCGCGCAGTGGCAGGACGTGCAGAACAAGCTGCTCGCCGACGCCTGGGCGGGCAAGCGGCCGGTGGCCGACGTCGCCAAGGAGATCGCGACGCAGATGAACGAGATCCTGGCCAAGGAGTAACGGATGCTCTCCAGGCGCGAGTGGGTGTGGGGTTACCTCCTCATCACCCCGATGGCGCTGGGTCTGGCCGTCTTCTACCTGTGGCCCATCGCCCAGACCCTGTACCTCAGCTTCACCGAGTCGGGCGTCTTCGGCGGGCACACCTGGGTGGGGACGGCCAACTTCACCGACCTGCTCGGCGACGAGGAGATGCTCGGCGCGCTCGGCAACACCCTGCTGTACGCGGTGCTGGTGCTGGCGGGCGTGCCGCTGTCCATCGTCATCGCGGCGCTGCTGAACGTGCCGGGGCTGCGCGGCCTGAGCGTCTACCGGACGCTCTACTTCCTCCCGGTCGTCACGATGCCCGCCGCGGTGGGCCTGACCTGGCGTTACCTGTTCAACGGCGACTTCGGCGCGATCAACTACCTCCTCGGCAAGCTGGGGATCGACGGGCCCTACTGGGTGGGCGATCCCGAGTTCGCCATCTACGCCATCGCGACCGTCGGGATCTGGAGCACGATCGGCTACAACGCCGTGCTGTTCCTGGCCGGGCTCCAGGGCATCCCGCGCCACTACTACGAGGCGGCCTCGATCGACGGAGCCGGGCGGCTGCGCCAGTTCTTCCGCATCACGCTGCCGCTGCTGACGCCGACCACGTTCTTCGTCATCGTGATCACGATGATCAACGCACTGCAGGTCTTCGACCTGGTCTATCTCATGATCGACCTGAAGGGCCCGGCGCTGGCCGGTAGCCGCACGATCGTCTACCTCTTCTACGAGAAGGGTTTCGTGCAGAACCAGCGCGGGCTCGCCGCGGCCATCGCCGTGCTGCTGCTCGGGCTGATCCTCGTGCTGACCGCCATCCAGTTCAGGCTGCAGAAGAAGTGGGTGCACTATGAATAGGCGGCCGAGGACCTGGCCGGCCCACGTGGCGCTGGCCCTGGGCGCGCTGGTGATGCTGGCGCCGTTCGCCTGGCAGATCGTGGGCTCGCTGCAGACGCTGCCCGACTCGCTGCGGATCCCCCCGAAGTTCACGCCCTCGTGGCAGTGGTCGAACTTCGCCGACGTCTTCCGCACGGTGCCGCTGGGCCGGCAGTTCCTCAACACGGTCGTGGTCACCGCCGCCATCACCGCCGGGCAGCTGCTGCTGTGCTCGCTGGCCGCCTTCGCCTTCGCCCGGCTGCGTTTCCCCGGCCGGGGCGCCATCTTCATGCTGTTCCTGGCCGTGCTGATGGTGCCGCAGGAGCTGTTCATCATCCCGCGCTACGAGATCATGCAGGGGCTCGGCTGGCTCAACACGCTGCAGGCGCTGATCGCGCCGGGCGTCTTCGGGGCCTTCGGCACGTTCCTGCTCCGGCAGTTCTTCCTCACGCTGCCCAGGGAACTGGACGAGGCCGCCCGCCTCGACGGCGCCAATCCGCTGCAGGTCTACTGGCACATCATGCTGCCGCTGGTCAGGCCCGGTCTGCTGGCGCTCGGGCTGCTGACCGTCATGTGGTCGTGGAGCAGCCTGCTGTGGCCGCTGGTGGTCAACACCGATCCGGAGATGATGACGCTCTCGGCCGGGCTCGCCTCGCTCCGCGGCCAGTACCAGACGAACTTCCCGATCCTGTTCGCCGGGTCGGTCGTGGCGTCGCTGCCCGTCATCGTTCTCTTCGTCGTCATGCAACGGCAGCTCATCGCTGGCATTGCCTTCACCGGCTCGAAGGGCTGACCCGCCAGGCTTTCCTCCGCATTTATCCCCCTTACTAACTACATAAGGAGTTTGTGTGCGTTCCTTCCGCAGCAGGATCGCCATCGCCGCGGGCCTCGCGCTCGCGACGCTGGCCGCCCTCCCCCCGGCGGCGGCCGGCGCCCGCCCGCAGCCCGTAGACGTGCAGTTGCTCTCCTACACCGACTTCCACGGCTACATCACCCCGCAGAACAACACGGCCGACGGCACCATCAAGGACGCCCAGGGCAACCCCCTGATCGTCGGCGGCGCCGCCTACATGGCGACCCACCTGAAGAACCTGCGGGCGGGCAAGGCCAACACCGTCACCTTCTCCTCCGGCGACAGCTTCAGCGGCTGGCCCGTCGAGGTCTCCCACCACGCCGACGAGCCCACGATCGAGTTCATGAACAAGATCGGCACCAGCTTCACCACCGTCGGCAACCACGAGCTCGACCGGTCGATGGAGTTCCTGCGCGACCACATGGGCAAGGGCGAGTGCTTCGGCGTCGTCGGCGAGGACAGCTGCTTCACCGACTCCGCCGGCCACCCCTTCCAGGGCGCCCAGTTCACCATCTCCACGGCCAACATCACCCGCAAGGGCGAGACCGAGCCGCTGTTCAAACCGTACGTGATCAGAAGGTTCGGCAAGGTGCGCGTCGGGTTCATCAACCTGACCACGCCCACCACCGTGAACGGCTCGACCTCCTACCAGCCCTCGCTGGACAACCTGCCGCTGGTCGAGACGGCCAACAAGTACGCGGCCGAGCTCAGGAAGCGCGGCGTCAAGGCGATCATCGCCAACGTCCACGAGGGCGGTGCGGCGGGCAACGACTTCAACGGCTGCAACGACGCGGCCAAGAGCGGTCCCATCTGGGACTTCGCCAAGAACGCCTCGCCCGACATCGACGCGATCGTCACCGGTCACTGGCACTGGTTCTTCAGCTGCTCGGTCCCCGACCCGGCGGGCAACCCCCGCCCGGTGGTCGAGGCCGCCAACCACGGCCGCCTGATCAACGAGATCAACCTCAAGATCGACGGACGCACCAAGGACGTGATCAGGGAGTCCATCACCTCGGTCAACCACCCGGTCACCCGCGACGTCCCCGCCGACCCCGAGATGGTCAAGCTGGTCGACTACTGGAACGCCAAGGAGAAGGAGACCTACGCCAGGCCCGTCGGCACGATCACCGGCGACCTGACCCGCACGCGTGACGCCGACGGCGAGAGCACGCTCGGCAACCTCGCCGCCGACGTCGCCTACGCCGACTCGCGGCAGACCCAGGGCGGCGGCGCCGACCTGGCGATGGTGGCCGTCGCCCCGGTGAAGGGCTCCAACTCGCTGCGCGGCGACCTGCTGTACGCCAAGGGCGCCAACCCGGCCGACGCCGACGGCAAGGTCCTGTTCGGCGAGGCGTGGGCCACCTGGGGCTACGCCAACCCCGTGCTGACCGTCTCGGTGAAGGGCAGCCAGATCGAGCAGGCCCTCGAACAGCAGTGGCAGACCCAGGCCAACGGAAGCGTCAGGTTCGCGCCGCTGGCCGTCTCCGGCAACGTCCGCTTCCGCTACGACACCACCAAGCCCGTCGGCGACCGCGTCCTGCCGGAGAACGTGCTGATCAACGGCCAGCCGCTCGACCCGGACAGGAGCTACCGCCTGGCCGCGCTCGCCTACACCCTGCTGGGCGCCGACGGCTACGCGGCCTTCGCCGGCTTCACCGACGCGGTGCGCGGCCAGCGTGACTACGAGGCCTTCCGCACCTTCCTCAGGAACGGCCCCGTCACCCCGCCCGCCCTCGACCGCGCCGTCGCGGTCAACACGGCCGGGTAGTTAGGCGGCCTTCCGGCCGGGCTGGGTCCGCAGTGCCCAGCCCGGCCGGCAGCCGTATGCCACCCGATCGCATCGGGCACAGAATGTCGGGTGCGGCGTAGGGGCGGGCTCCTACCGTGGTGAGCGAACCGGGAAGGAGTGCTGGGACGTGCTGGAACGGCTCAACCAGGCCATGGACTACATCGAGAGCAACCTCGATCGGCAGATCGAGGGAGCCGAGCTGGCGCGGATCGCGGTCACGTCGGAATACCACTTCCGGCGGCTGTTCTCCGCGCTGGCCGGGATCCCGCTGTCGGAGTACGTCCGGCGCCGGCGCCTCACGGTCGCGGGCGCGGAGGTGATCGCCGGTTCCGAGCCGCTGCTCGACATCGCGGTCCGCTACGGCTACGGCTCCGGCGAGGCGTTCGCGCGGGCGTTCCGCGCCGTGCACGGCGTCGGGCCGGGAGAGGCCAGGCGAACCGGAGCGGCGCTGCAGTCCCAGGCACGCATGTCCTTCCGTCTCATCGTCGAAGGGAGCAGTACCATGCGATACCGGATCGTGGAGAAGGCGGAGTTCACGCTGGTCGGCAGGAAGGCGAGGGTTCCGCTGGTCCACGAGGGGATGAACCCGGCCATCGTCGACTTCGTCCGCGGCGTCGGCCAGGAGGCCCTGGACCGCATCGAGCGACTGTCGGACCAGGAGCCGCGCGGCGTCGTCAACGTGAGCGACAACCTTTCCGGCAGCCGCGAGGAAGGCGCCGAACTGGACTACTGGGTCGGCGCCGTCACGGGCGCCGACACCCCGGCCGATCTGGACTCCCTGGCGGTTCCGGCGGGCACGTGGGCGGTGTTCGAGAGCTCGGGGCCGTTCCCTGAGGCGCTGCAGTACCTGTGGCGCGACGTGTTCACCCAGTGGTTCCCCTCCAACCCCTACCGCAGCAGGCCGGGCCCGGAGATCTCGGCCGCCCGGGTGTCGTCAGACGGCACGCAGGCCGACGCCGAGCTGTGGATCCCGGTGGAACACGACACCGCCTGACGTTCGGCGGTGACGGCAGGTGCGTCGCGGATCCGACGCCCTGCCGCTCCTTCCTTCTGCCCGCCTCGGCCGTCCCGGGCCGTTAGCCGCGCAGCGCTACCGGGAGGGCGGTCAGCCGGCTTGCCTGGATGCCGCCGAGGTCGATCTGCCGCAGTTCGGCGAAGGGTACGGCCAGGCGCACGTCGGGGAAGTCGGCGTGGAGGACGTCCACGATCGCGCGCAGTTCCAGTTGGGCGAGCTGTGCTCCGGTGCAGTAGTGCGGGCCCGCGCCGAACGTCAGGTCCGGTCCGAGAGACCGGGTGGGGTCGGTGTTGATGCCCTGGATGTCGATGAGCACCGGGGAGCGGGCGGGGAGCGGTACCCCGGCGAGTTCGATGTCGGTGGAGGTGAACCGCCAGAGGCTGAAGGGGGCTGGTGAGTGCAGCCGCAGTGTCTGCCGGACGGACTCCTCGGTCGTGATGTCCGGCGCCTTCTTCCGGTCGGGGTCGAGGACGCGGGCGAGCAGGAATCCGAGCGCCGGGTCGGTGGTGAGCTGTCCGGCGTAGATCAGCGTGAAGATCAGGTAGTGCAGTCGCGCTTCGGTGATCTCGTCGGGGACCCGATCGCGCAGCTCGACGGCGAGGCCGGAACGACCGTCGCTGAGTGCGGCGGCGGCCAGGTCCTGGAAGGCGGCCATCGCCCTGCCCACCTCCTCGGGGTCGCTGCTGTGCATGCCTCGGCAGGCCGCGATGGCCCCGTCGACCCGGTCGAGCGGCACGCCGAGCACGTCGCAGACCACGGTGAGCGGGAACCGGGTGGTGAAGTCGGCCGCCAGGTCGACCGTCGTCTCGGTGGCGGCGACCTCGGTGAGCAGTTCGCGGGCGATGGTGGTGATGCGGTCGGAGTATTCGTGCATGCGCCGGGCGGTGAACAGCGGACCGTGGGCTCGCCGTAGCGGCTCGTGAGCCGGGCCGTCGAGGGTGGTGAGGGATGGCTGCTCGGCCGCGGTCGGTTCCAGGCCCGCGGTGCGCCGGTCCCAGCTGAGGGGAGCGTAGGCCGGGTCCTTGACGATGTGCGGGTGGACGAGGGCCTGCCTGGCGAGCGTGTCGTCGGTGATGATCCAGACCGGGCCGCCTGCCGGGGCGTCGGCCCGGACGATGGGACCTGCGGCGCGCAGGGCGGCACGGGCGGGGTGGGGTTCGCCGACGGCGCGGACGGTGACGGCGAACGGGTCGATCGCGAGGTGAGGTGCGTCGGGCATCGGTTCTCCTTGAGACTGTCGTGCCGCGGTCACTGGTGAGGGGCGGGTGCGTGCTTGGGGAGAAGGAACATCGCCGCGGCGGCGGCGATGTAGCAGGCGAACTGCCAGGGCAGGGTCGCGACGAGAGCGTCGCCGTAGGCGGTGGGGCCGGTGGCTCCCTCGGCCAGGGAGCCGTCGAGTCCGGTGAAGAACACCAGGCCGAGTACGGCAACGCCGAGCGCGTTGCCGATCTGGGTGATGGTGGTCAGCACCCCGCCCGCGGCGCCGGCGTCGCGGGCGGGCACACCGGCGAGAACGACGTTGATCAGCGACGGGGCGGTCAGCCCGAGCCCCAGACCGCCCAACAGCAGGGGCGCGGCCAGCGCCCAGTAGGAGGGCTCGACATCGCTGCCGACGATGAGCAGAAGGACTGCCTGGGACACGGCCAGGATCAGTGCCCCCGAAACCAGGAGTGCACGGCCGGCGCGGTGAGCGAGCTGGACGCCGATGCCGGAGGTGATGATCGAGCCGATGGCGTAGGGCAGGATCACCAGGCCGGTCTCGAGTGCGGTGTGTCCGGTGCCGAGCTGCAGGTAGAGGGACAGCACGAGGAAGAACGAGCCGAGCGCCCCGAAGAACAGCAGCGACGCCGCCAGGCCACCGGCGAAGGCGCGGACGCGGAGCAGGGCAGGGTCGAGGATCGGCTGTCCGCCGCGTGCGGCCAGCCGGCGCTGCCGGGTGAGGAACACCGCGGTCACCGGAGCCGACAGCGCCAGGATGACGAAACCCCACCAGGGCCAGCCCCAGTCGCGGCCCTGCATGAGGGGCAGCAGCAGGAGCACCGCGGCGGCGGCGGCCAGGGCGGCGCCGGGCAGGTCCAGCCGGGCGCCGCCCGGCGCGCGGGACTCGGGCATGAACCGGGCGCCCAGCGCCAGCCCGATGAGCGCGATCGGCACGTTGACCCAGAAGATCGCCCGCCAGCCCAGGCCGAACAGGTCGGCTTCGACCAGGACGCCGCCGAGCAGCGGCCCGGCCACCGAGGCCAGGCCGAGCACCGCGCCGTAGGCGCCCAGCGCCTTGGCGCGGGCGCTGGGCTCGAACGAGGCGCGGATGATGCCGAAGACCTGCGGGATCATCAGTCCCCCTGCCAGGCCTTGCACGATGCGCATGCCGATCAGTGCTCCCGGGCTCGGCGCCAGCCCGCACCCGGCCGAGGCCAGCATGAACGCGGCCAGCCCGAGCAGGAACACGCGGCGGCGGCCGAACTGGTCGCCGATGCGCCCTCCGGTGATCAGGCCCGCGCCGACCGCGAGCGTGTACCCGGCGATCATCCATTGCAGCGCTGCCTCGTCGGCGCGCAGGTTGTGGGCGATCGCCGGGGCGGCCACGCTGACGATCGTGGCGTCCAGCAGTTCCATGAAGGACGCGGTGAGGATCGCGGCCAGTACGGCCATCGCCGTACGTCCAGCCAGGAGAGGGGAGGTCGTGGTGCCACCGTCATGGAGGCGGGTGGTTGCGGGCATGCCGGGCTGTTCTCCTTGGTCGCGGAGACGATGCGGTAAGATGACTGCGTGGTGCAGTAGCTGCGCCACGCAGCGAACATAACACACAAATGACTGCGCGACGCAGCGAAATAGGGGGAGGGGGGTGTCCCGATGACCAAGCACGACCCGGGCAGACAGGCGCTGCTCGCCGAGATGCTCAAGGACGCGGTGCCCAGCTGGGCCATCCAGGTGGTGCGGCTCAACAAGGTCGTCGCCGACCGGCTGGGCGTCGCCGAAGCCGATGTGCAATGCCTG
Organism: Nonomuraea sp. NPDC059194; assembly: GCF_042754765.1. Taxonomy (NCBI): domain Bacteria; kingdom Bacillati; phylum Actinomycetota; class Actinomycetes; order Streptosporangiales; family Streptosporangiaceae; genus Nonomuraea; species Nonomuraea sp. NPDC059194. The sequence continues at coordinate 16,500 of NZ_JBHZBH010000041.1, forward strand.
CACGTGCTGGATCGGTACGGCCCGGCCACACCAGGCGCCCTGGCCAAGCGCGTGGGCCTCACCACCGGATCGGCCTCACGCATGATCGACCGGCTCGTCGCCGCGGGCTGCGTCCGGCGGACGGCCGACCCCCACGACCGCAGACGGATCCTCATCGAACCCACCCAGGAAGGCATCGACCGCGTCACCGACGCCTACGCCGGGCTGATCGCACGCACCCGAGACGACCTCGCCGCGTTCGACGACCGGGAACTCGCCGCCATCCTCCGTTTCGTGAGAGCGGCCGAGAACAGCACCGCCACCGAGATCACCACCCAAACAGGCGGTCTTGAATGATCTATCGGGCGGCCCTCGTCAGGTGCTCGATCTCGGCGCTGACCAGGTCGGGGACGTCCAGGTAGAGATCGTGCCGGGCCTTCACCTGCACGTACCTGCCGCCGGGCGCCGCGTCCGCGACCAGCTTGCGGTGGATGCCGGTGTACGCCGCGAAGATCTTGCCGCAGGTGTCGTCGCCGTCGGGGCACTCGCTGGCCGACTCCATGATCGTGAGCGGGACCCGGAGCGGCCCGTCGGCGGCCAGCTGCCGGGCCGAGGTGGTCAGGTCGATGCCCTGGGTGCTGTCCTTGCCCCTGCCCGCCTGGAACTCCTGCTCCCGCGCGCGCTCGTCGGCCGTGAGGAGTGGGAGGAGCACCGGGTTGAGCTTGTCCACGTGCTCCTGCGGGTTCATCGCCAGCACGCCGACGACCTGGTCGGGGTGGCGGGCGGCGTAGTGCTGGACGTACAGGCCGCCGGCGGAGACGCCGACGAGAAGGTACGGTCCCGGCACCTTCGCGGCCTTGAGCAGCGCGGCCAGGTCGTCGGCGATGTCGCCCGTGGTGCGTGGCTTGGGCGCGGGGTCGCTCCGGCCGAGGTTCGCGCGGTCGTAGTTGCACACGTAGTACGCCGGGGTGAGCCGGTCGCGCAAGGCCGCCATGCGCCACTGCCCCGCCGTACCGGCCGCGTCGTAGCCGACCTCCAGGATGACGGTGACGGTGCCGGAACCGGCGCAGTCGATCGCCAGAGACCGGCCCTGCGCGACGGCGAACCTGCCCTTGACGGGCGTAGGGGACGCCGGGCCGCATCCCGCGGCCACCAGCAGGGCCAGCAGGACGATGGGGGGAACCCGCCGCAACGACATAACCCGAGGCTAGGCAGTACGGCCCCGCCCGGCATCGGGGCCAGCACCAGCATCAAGGACTGTGGCTGCCTGCGTATGCTCCCCGCATGAAGTGGGTCACGCTGCGCGAACTGCTCGCCTTCGACGAAGGCGGGATCCTGCGGCTGCTGCTGGCGCCGTCGGGGCAGGACATCCGGCTGGAAGGCGTGATCATCGGCGACGAAGGCCCGGAACGTTCCTGCGCCGGGCGGATCGTCCTGGCCACGGGGATCACCATCCACGAGGCCGCGCGTCGCGACGCCGCCGCCGTGGTGGTGCGCGGCGGCGGCGACGAGGTGCCCGAGGACGTGCTCACCACCGCCGACCAGTACGGCATAGCGCTGCTGGCCCGCTCGGAATGGGCCGACTGGGACGACGTGGCGACCCTCCTGCGTTCGGCCATCGCCTACGCCGAGGCCGGGCGCGGCGACCGGATGGCCGACGCCATGGCGGGCGGCGGTCTGGCGGCGCTGGCCTCGGTGGTGGCCGACTTCACCGGCGGCTCGATCACGATCGAGGACACCCAGTTCAGGGTGCTGGCCCACTCGGCGACCGGTCCTGAGGCCGACGAGCTGCGCCGCTCGACCATTCTCAGCGGCAAGGTGCCGGACTGGCGGGTCGAGGAGCTGCGGCGCAGCGGACTGCTGCGCACGCTGTGGTCGTCGAACGAGGTGATCCACCGGCCCGCCGACGGCGACACCCCCGAACGGCTCATCATCGCCATCCGCAGCGGCAGGGAGATGCTCGGCTCCATCTGGGCCGCCGCCGACGGACGCGACCTCACCGCCAACGCCGCCAACGCGCTGAGCAGGGCGGCCGAGGTCGCGGTGCCGTACCTGCTGCAACACCGGCTGCGGGAGAGCGGCGCGCGCAGGCGGGAGGAGCACGCGCTGCGCGGGCTGCTGTCGGGGGAGGGCGAGATGAGCACGCACGCCTGGTCGCTGGGCCTGTCCCCGGACGTGCGCTGCGCCGTGGTCGTGGCCGAGCACGACGGTCAGGCCGGGGCCGCCGCCGAGCGGGTGATGGGGGCGCTCGCCCTGCAGGCGGCCTCCTACCGGACGTCGGTGCGGGTGCTGCGGGAGTCGGCGCGGGTGGTGGCTCTGCTGCCGCTGGCCGACGGCGACGAGCGCGACGCCCTGGGTCTGGCCCGCGAGCTCGACGTCCTCGCCGCCTCGACGCAGGGCGCCGGTCCGGTCTGGGTGGGTGCGGGCTCGGCCGCGCCGTCGCCGCTGCTGGCCTCGGCCTCGCGGGCGGAGGCGGGGCTGGTGGTGCGGGTGCTGCGCGAGCGCGGCGGCCTGGAGGAGGGCGCCCGCAGGCATGCGGCGGCGGCCGAGCTGTGGTCCGCGCTGGACGTCCTGCGGGTGCTCGACGCCGTCCGCCCGGTGTGGGAGCACGGCAGCGGCCCCATCCACGACCTGGTCAGGACCGATCTGGAGGCCGGGGGAGAGCTCGTCCGCTCGATCGCCGCCTACCTCGACGCCGCGGGGGACGTGACCGCGGCCGCCCAACGGCTCGTCCTGCACCCCAACACGTTGCGCTACCGGCTACGCAGGGCCCGCGAACGCTTCGGCGTCGATCTCGACGACCCCGACACCCGGCTCATGATCAGCCTGGCCGTCCGGTTGGTGGAACGGCCTTAGCCGACCGGCCAAACCCGGCCTTCGGCTTTGGCCGCCCGGCTAAAGACCTGACGGCCCTTTATGCCCGAATCTCGTCTACGGTTCGCCGAAATTCCTTTCCTTGGAGCATGGACGTGATTGAGAGCAGGGTCGCCGACGCCGTACGCCACGCCGTGAACGTGGGAGCGCTGGGCGCCGACCAGCCCGTGGCCGGATTCATCGACATCGAGGGCGTCCGCTCCTCGGTGCGGTCGCTGCGGGAGGCCTTCGGGCCCGGAGTGCTGCACACCTTCGCCGCCAAGGCCGCCTCCCTCATCCCCGTGCTGCGGCTGCTCGCCGACAACGGCATGGGCTGCGAGGTCGCCAGCCCGGGCGAGCTGCGCATCGCGCTCGACGCCGGGTTCGACCCCTCCACGATCGTCTTCGACTCCCCGGCCAAGACGCGCGAGGAACTCGTCCAGGCCCTCGCCCTCGGCGTCGCGATCAACGCCGACAACCTCACCGAGCTGCGCCGGATCGACGTCCTGCGCCCCGACGACTGCGCCTCGGTCGTGGGCCTGCGGGTCAACCCCCAGGTCGGCACCGGCTCCATCGGCGCGATGAGCACCGCGACCGCCACCTCCAAGTTCGGCGTCGCGCTGCGCGATCCCGGCGCCCGCGAGGCCGTCGTCCGTGCCTTCGCCGACCGCCCGTGGCTGACCCGCCTGCACGCGCACGTCGGCTCCCAGGGCTGCCCGCTCGACCTCATCGCCGCGGGCATCGCCGAGACCTACCGGCTCGCCGAGGAGATCAACGCCACCCTGGGCAGGCGGCAGATCACCAGCATCGACATCGGCGGCGGCCTGCCCGTCAACTTCGGCTCCGACGACGTCACCCCGACCTACGACGACTACGTGGCCGCGCTCCGCTCCGCCGTACCCGACCTGCTCGACGGGCGGTACGCGCTGGTCACCGAGTTCGGGCGGTCACTGCTGGCCAAGAACGGCTTCATCGGGGCGCTGGTGGAGTACACCAAGGACGCCGGGGGGCGGCGCGTGGCCATCACCCACGCGGGCGCGCAGGTCGCCACCCGCACCGTGCTCATGCCCGAGGCGTGGCCGCTGCGCGTCGAGGCCTACGACGCCAAGGGACACGCCAAGGAGGGGCCGCTGCTGGCGCAGGACGTGGCCGGGCCGTGCTGCTTCGCGGGCGACGTCGTCGCCCACGCCCGCGAGCTGCCCGAACTGGAGGAGGGCGACTTCGTCGTGCTGCGCGACACCGGCGCCTACTACTTCTCCACCCCGTGGGCCTACAACAGCCTGCCGTACCCTGCCGTTCACGGCTTCACGGTGGCCGACGACGGCCTGGTACGGCTGGCCACGGTACGGCAGGCGCAGACCCTCGACGAGATCGCGCTGGCCAGCGGCCTCGCCCACACCGATGCCCTCGTGAAGCTCTAGTACGGGGTCGCGCTGGGAGAACCTCATTGGCATGCCGAGGCCATCGCGAGGGTGCTCGGCGCCGGACGATTCGACCGGGTGCTCGGCTCCCTGCACTGCCTGCCGGACGGCGACGGGTTCGCCGAGCCGCCGGGCCTGTACGGTCACCGAGCCGCGGCCGATGTCATCCGGGAGTACCTGGCCGAAGTCGGAGATCAACACGGTCGTGCCACTGCACGTGACCCTCGTGCGGTGGTGGCACGAAGAAGGTGGCCAAGCGGTCACCTTCGGCAGCGACGCCCACGAGCGTCGGTCGTCGCCCGCGGGTTCAGGGAGGCGGCGCACATGGCGGAGGCGCACGGCTTCCGGCCCGGACGGGATCCATGGGACTTCTGGGCACGCGTGCCGTGATCGACGCGCCGGACCGTGCCTCGCCCGCACCGCCGTATCCCGGCGGGTTCGCTGCCCGATCTCCCGGCCGGCGTCGGCCGGGAGATCGCGCCTGCCTCAGCCGCCGATGGGGCCGAACTCCGCCTCGATGATCTTGAACATGAGGTCCCAGGTCCTCCATTCGGTGTTGGTGTGGACGGCGATGGTGTGCTCGCCGTCGGGGGTGCCCACCGCGAACGACCAGGATCCCCAGAGGCTGCCGCCGACGCCGCGCAGCGTCCGGCCGCCCATGGCCGCCTTGTCGAACTCGAACAGGCCAAGGCCGTATCGGGCGTGCGGCATCCAGTGACCACCCTCGGTGGAGACCGTGGTCCACATCGCGCGATGCTGAGCCGGCGGCAGCAGGCTGCCGCTCGCCAGCGCGTTGATGAACCGGATCATGTCGCCGGTGGTGGAGACGACGTTGCCGGCCGACCAGCCCCCTGAGGAGTTGAACTCGGTGACGTCGAGGGGCTCGAGGCCGGGATCCTCGATCAGCGACTCCCAGTTCTCCGGGGTGACGGCCGCCGGGTCGACGCCGTCCTTGAAGAACAGCTTCGAGTACGCTCGCGGGTGCGGATCGGGGTATACCGTCTCCTGCGCGGGGCGCACATAGGTGTCGGTCAGGCCGAGCGGCCGGGTGACCCTGTGCTCGACCTCCTCGGCGTAGCTGTTGCCGGTGACCTTCTCGATGATCGCCCCGGCGAGGTGGAAGCCGCCGTTGGAGTACGCGAAGCGTTCGCCGGGCTCACCGACCGGCGGCTGGGAGACCGCCAGCCGCAGCATGTCGTCGATGGTGAAGTCGTCGAAGCGATGCTTGACGAAGCTGGAGCGGGTGAGGTACCGGTGGGCCAGCTCGGGCGCCAGACCGGTGACGAACAGGCCACTGGTGTTGCTGAGCAGGTGCCTGATGGTGATCTTGTCGCCGTCGTAGCCGTTGACGTCCAGCACGCCCGGCAGCCACGCGTTCACCGGGTCCTCGATGCTCAGCCGGCCCTCGGCCTCCAGCGCCAGCATCGTGGCGGCGGTGAAGGCCTTGCCGCTGCTGCCGGTGTGCACGTGCTCCCCGGGCTGACGTCGGCGGCCGGTCCTGATGTCGGCCACTCCGGCGGTCCCGAACCAGGTCCCGTTCGCGTCCCGGACCTCGGCCACGATGCCGGGCACGCCCACCTCGGCCACGGCCCAGTCGAGCACCCGCTGCAGCTTCTCGCGCCCTGCGTTGTCTGCCATATCCATTCCTTTCCGGAGGTTCCGTACGTCAACGACGATGTCCACGGGCGCTTACAGGCCGCTTAGAACGCTCTTTTAGCCTTGTGCGCATGCGGATTGAGGTGCTGGGGCCGGTCCGGGTCTACGCCGACGATGGCGCGCCGATCGACGTCGGCGGCGCGATGGTTCGCGCGCTGCTGGCCAGGCTGGCTTTGTCCGGGGGCGAGATGGTGTCGGTCGACTCGCTCGTCGCCGGGCTGTGGGGGGAGCATCCGCGCGGCGGCACCGTCAACGCGCTGCATGGGCTGGTGCATCGGCTGCGCAGGGCGCTGGGCGGGGCCGGGACCGTGGAGACGGCGGCCGGCGGGTATCGCCTGCACGTACGCGCCATGGACGTCGACGCCCACCGGTTCGAGGAACTGGCGAAGCGGGGCGACCGCGAACTGGCCGCGGGCGCCGTACAGCGGGCGGCCTCGCTGCTGGGCGAGGCGCTGGCGCTGTGGCGGGGAGACGCGCTGGCCGACGTGCTCGACACCCCCTTCGCCGGTACGGCCGGCGCGCGCCTGGAGGAGTTGCGCGTCGCGGCCGCCGAAGACCGGTTCGAGGCGGAGCTGCGGCTGGGCCGCCACGACGAGATCCTGGCCGACATGGCGGCGTTGGCCGCCGGCCATCCGTTGCGCGAACGGCTGGCCGGATTGCGGATGCGAGCCTTGTATGCGGCCGGCCGCCAGTCCGACGCGCTGGTGCTGTTCGAGGAGGTCCGCGGCACGCTCGCCGACGAACTGGGCATCGACCCCTCAGCGGAACTGCGGAAGACGCACCTCGCCGTGGTACGGGGCGAGATCGCCCTCCCCGAGCCCCGGCAGGCAGCGCCGGAAGCGGCGCCCGGACGGCTGCCTGCCCACCTGACCAGCTTCGTCGGCCGGGCGGACGAGGTGAGACTGCTGGCCGGGTTGCTGGAGAGCTCTCGGCTGGTCACCGTTGTGGGGCCCGGGGGAGTGGGCAAGACCCGGCTGGCCGTGGAGGTGGTGCGCCGCCATCGGGCCCATCGGCGCGATCGCGTCTGGCTCGTCCCCCTGGCCGGGGTGAACACACCTGACGGGCTGCCCGAGGCGGTGCTGGGCACGCTCAGCACCGCCGACGGCCGGCCTTCCGGTACGCCATGGGACCGGGTGGTCAGCCTGCTCGCCGGTGGCGAAGGCGTGCTGGTGCTGGACAACTGCGAACAGATCGCCGGACCGGCGGCGGAGTTCGCCCAGCAGTTGCTCGAGCGACGGCCGAACCTGACCATCCTGGCCACGAGCCGGGAGCCGCTGGAGGTCATGGGCGAGACGTTGTGCCGCCTGGGCCCGCTCGACCTGCCCCCGGCCCACGCGGATCCCGTTCGTGCCCGCGCATCGGCCGCGGTGCGGCTGTTCCTCGATCGCGCGGCAGCCGTATCGCCCGGCTTCGCGGTGGACGAATCGACGGCAGGGCCGGTGGTGGACATCGTGCGCCGGCTGGACGGCTTGCCGCTCGCCCTGGAACTGGCCGCGGCGCGGCTGCGCACGATGAGCGCCGACCAGGTCGCCCGGCGGCTGGACGACCGCTTCCGGCTGCTCAGCACCGGCAACCGGGCTGCCCAGCCGCGGCAGCAGACCCTGCATGCGGTCATCGAGTGGAGCTGGGACCTCCTCGCCGATCACGAACGGACGCTGGCCCGACGTATCTCGATATTTCCCGCCAGAACGGGGCTCGCCGCGGTCGAGGCCGTCTGTTCGGACGAGACGCTCCCCGCGGACGAGGTCATGTACGTGCTCGAGTCCCTGGTCGACAAGTCCATCGTGGAACGGGCCGGCGACGGGTACCGGATGCTGGAAAGCATCCGAACCCATGCGGCGGACAAGCTCCGGCTCGCGGGAGAGTGGGAGTTCATGCTGGGCAGGCTCACGCGCCACTTCGCCGACCTGGCCGAAGAGCATGAGCCGCTGCTGCGCTCGGGCAAGCAGGTGGAGTCGCTGCGGTTGTTCGACGCCGAGTACGACAACCTGGTGTTCGCGCTGCGTGCTGCCATCGACGGTGGTGACGCCGAGACCGCCGCCCGGCTCCTCGGCTCGCTGTACTGGCTCATGGACACGCTGCGCTTCGACGGGCGGGCCGACGCCTACGTCGCCAGGGTCCTCGAGTTCGGCGACGCGCTGCCCGCGGATGCCCGGGCCGCGTTCACCGCGATCCACCTCGTGGCCGGCGAGGCAGGGCCGATCACCGACCCCGAGCGGCTGCGCGCGCTCATCGACGACTGCGCGCGCACGGGCGCGCTGCGGCGTTATCCGATGCTGCTGACGATTGTGCTGATGATGGCCTCGATGCTCGGGCTGGATGAGCTGGTCGATCGGGAGATCACCCGGATGCGGGAGGGCTCGGACCGCTGGGCGATCGCCTGCACCTTCATGATCGAAGCCATGGGGTGCCGTGAACGCGGCGACTGGGCGGGCTGCGCCACCGCGGTGGCGGCGGCGTTGCACGCGTTCGAGGAGGCGGGCGACCGGTGGTGGACGGCGATCGCGCTGACCGCCATGGCGCAGATCCACACCGTCGGCGGTGAACACGACGAGGCGATCATCGCCTACGAGCGCGCCATCACGATCGCCGCCGACCTCGGCTGGCAGCCCGAGATCTCTTTCCGGTTCGGGCTGGCCACCGCACGCATGCGCGCCGGCGACCTGCGGGGCGCGCGGCACGACCTCGAAGTCGTCGAACGGGCGGCCTGGGATCACGGTCAGCGCCTGCTGGAAATGGAGGCCCTTAGCGGCATGGCCGAGCTGTGTCGCCGCTCCGGACAGATCGAACGGTCCGATCAGGAACTCGACCGGATGGAGGCGATCGCCCGCGAGATGTCCCTCCCGTCCGAGACGACCGAGAACCGGCTGGTGCCGGCCAGGATGGCGAACCTCCTAGCCTCCGGGGACGCCGCACGAGCTCGTGAGCTGCTGCCGCGCGCCATCCAGGCTGCGCGGGCGCACCTGGACCCCCCATCGGCCGCGCAACTCCTGGCCCGGCTGCTGTTCCTGGAAGGCGATCCGGCGGGCGCGGCCACCGCGCTCGGCCTGAGTCAGGCCGTCCGCGGCGTCTTCGACCACGGCGACGTCGAGCTGCGCTCGCTGGTGAAGGCGCTCATGGACCGGCTCGGCCGGACCGGCTACGACGAGGCCTACGGCCACGGCGCCGGCATGTCCCGGCAGGAGGCCATCGACCGCCTGACGGCGCTGCACCAGTAGGGACGCCACGAGGGGTCCTACCTTCATGGGTGACATCCGCGCCGCGCATGACCGACGGCACCGGTTCGTTGTCGACTGTCACGCAGAGCCCGGCGATGCCCCGGCCGAATGAGACCATGAGTTGGTACGCAGAGGCCACCTGCAGCACGCCGGAGGTGCGTAGCGCCTGAGGGGCGCCGGCTCCCGAGCGGGGCGAAAGGAGCGGCGCCGGCATGACGAACCGCATCTGTACGGTAGGACATTCAACACGCGACTTCGACGAAATGCTGGAGATGTTGCGCGGCAACGACATCACCTACCTGGTCGATGTTCGTGCGTTCCCGTCGTCGAGGAAGTTCCCGCAATGGAACCAGCCGGCGATCATTGAGGCGCTGCCTGCCGATATCGGATACCGGTGGATCCCGGCATTGGGTGGCCGGCGCCACACCCCCAAAGGCGTGTCGAGCGTGAACGGCGCCTGGCGGGTCAAAGCCTTCCGTGATTACGCCGACTACATGGACAGCGATGAATTCAAGGAAGGCCTGAATGAATTGCTCGAACTGGCCGAACACGAACGGCCGGCGATCATGTGCAGCGAGGCGGTGCCGTGGCGCTGCCATCGCAGACTGATAACCGACGCGTTGATCGTCGCGGGCTCGGAGGTCGTGGACATCATGTCGGCCACGACGGCGAAGCCGGCGGCCCTGCACAAGCACGCGCACGTCCAGAACGGGCGCCTGACCTATCCACCACACCCTTGAGGCCGCGTCACGGCCGTCAGGCCGGCGAGTCGAACTGCGCCGCGCGGTGGGCGACCCATTCGGCATAGGTGAAAGCCGGCCGCCCAACGACTTCCTCGACTGTCGGCAGTACCTGCGCGGTCTTGCCGTCCCGCTCGGCGAGCTGGTCGAGGAGCTCGTCGACCACTGGCGCGGGCAGTCCCTGGTGGCGGATGAGCAGTTCCCGGAACCGCTCTCGGGGTTGTTCCTCGAACCGCAACGGCCGCCCGATCGTCTCGGCGATGATCCGCACGCGGTCGATCTGGGTCAGCGACTGCGGTCCGGTGAGCACGTAAGCCTCGCCGACACGCTGATCGAGAAGGGCGCGGACGGCGACCGCGGCGATGTCACGCGGGTCGACCGGGGCCACTGCGGCATTGCCGTACGTTCCCCGGACGACCCCGCCGTTGGCGATCTGGGGCGTCCAGGCCAGGTCGTTGGTCATGAAGGCGTCGGGACGCACGAACGTCCACGGCAGCCCGGACGCGGCGACGGCCTGTTCGAGTCGCAGGTGCTGTTCGCCGATCCACCCGGGCGTGGCGTACGTGATGGCCGCTGAGGACAGCAGTACGACGTGCTGCAGGTCGGCTTGCCGCGCCGCTTCGAGGAATCCGTCGACCGCGTTGTGGACGGGAAACAGGAATGCCCGGTCGACGCCGGACAGCGCCGCTGGCAACGTGTCCGGCCGGGTGAGGTCGCCGGGCACGACCTCGACCTGGTCAGGAAAGGAACGGTCGCTGGGGTCGCGGGTGACGACGCGCACCTTCTCGCCCGCGTCGAGCAGTTGCCGGACGACGTTGGCGCCGACGTTTCCGGCGCCACCGGTTACCAGGATCACGGTTGATATCTCCTTCTTCTGCTACGGGCCGGCTGTCGACGCGTGGGCTCTGTTCGGCCCACGGCGGTGTCAGTCCGTCGTCCACGGCCGGAGTTTGTCGGGGTTGCGTACCCCCCAGATGTGCTTGATCCGGTCGCCTGCGATCTCGAACGCGAGCACCGCCACGGTGACGCCGGCTTGCTGAACCACCAGACCGGGCTGACCGTTGACCGTACGCTCCAGGAGCGTCAGGTCGGGCGCCATGCCGGCGACCTCGACCCAGTAGCGCGCGACCTGCTCGCCGCCTTCAACCGGACGCAGTGCGGCCTGGACGAGACCCCCGCCGTCGCCGATCGCCGTGGCGTCGGAAGCGAGCAGGCCGACGAGAGCGTCGATGTCCTTGGCCTCCCATGCCTGCTTGAAGTCCCTGACGATGCCGGCCTGCCGGGCGGCCGGTGTCGCGGGAGCCTGTGACGCGCGAACCCGACGGCGGGCCGAGGAGGCCAGCTGGCGGCATGCCGCGGGTGTACGGCCGACGATCTCGGCCACTTCGGTGAAGGAGTAGCGGAAGACGTCATGCAGGATGAACGCGACGCGCTCGGCCGGGGTCATCGACTCGAGCACGACGAGGAAGGCCATGTTGATCGACTCGTCGAGGGTCACTCGGTCGGCCGGGTCGGCCGTGGCGCCGCCCGACCGCCCGCTGACCCACTCCGTACGGTCGGGCAGCGGCTCCGGGATCCATTCGCCCACGTAGCTCTCGCGCCGGACCCGCGCCGAGCCGAGCAGGTCGAGGCAGATGCGACCGGCGACCTTCGTCAGCCAGCCGCCGGGGGATTCGATGGCCTGCTGCTGCTGCCGGGACATGGCGTACCAGCGGGCGTAGGTCTCTTGGACGACATCCTCGGCATCGGCCAGGGAGCCGAGGAGCCGGTAGGCGAGATTGATCAGCTGACGCCGCTCGCTCATGATCGCGCTCAGGCTCGGATCGAGCTCGCTGTCTCCTGCTCCGGATGGGGTGGTCATGGTGTCGCCGGCTTTCCTTCGTCGTATCCGCTCTCACCAGATCGACGAGACAGCACCCCGGAATGTGAGGTCCACGTGTCGCCTCACATTCCGGCGGGCTGTCTCGTCGTACTGCTGAGGTGACCACCATCCCGCGAACGGGCGCACGTCCCGGGGGCCGGGGTCCGGGCGGACGTGTGGCAGAACACCGAACAAGGAGCGGCCAAGCATGACAACCACGACCAGGCTCAGCGAGCTGACCGGCGACTACGTTCTCGACACCGCCCGCACCCGGATCGGCTTCGTCGCCCGGCACACGATGGCCACCAAGGTGCGCGGGCAGTTCGACGAGTTCGAGGGCGGCGTGCACCTGGACGGCGACGACCCGTCGAAATCGGGCGCCGAGCTCACCATCCAGGCGAAGAGCATCCAGACCCGCAATCAACGACGCGACGACCAACTGCGCAGCAGGTTCCTGGACGTGGACGACAACGCGACGATCACCTTCACCTCGACCGGGGTGGAGCAGGTCGACGCGACCACCTTCAAGGTCAGCGGCAACCTGACCATCCGCGGCGTGACCAAGCCGGTCACCGTGGACTTCGAGGTGACCGGCGAGGAGAACGGCTGCCGGGTCGGCTTCGCTGGCAGCGTGGTGATCAACCGCAAGGACTGGGGTGTGAACTGGAACGCCGCGACCGGGGTCCTGGTCAGCGAGAAGGTGACGCTGGAGTTCGACGTCGCCGCGATCCGGCAGTCCTGAGAAGGACGGTCTTCTAGGCGGCCATCGCCTGGTGGCTGACCTGCGGCTGGCCGTACAGCGGCGAGCGCCCCGGCCCCGTGCGGTGCTCAGCCACCGCCGAGGGCCGAGGCGGATCTGGCGGTACGGCTCGCCGCCGAGCCTCCCCCTCACCGGCGCCGAGAGCGAACAGGCAACGGGCTCGCAAGCCCAGGCTGTTGGCCACCCCGAGGTCGTCGCCGTGGGCAGATCGGACCTTCTGGCAACCATTCCGATGATGGATCGGGGCTGTGCGGCCAACGAGCAGCGACAGACCCGGCAGCCAGGGAGACGCAGATCACACTCGGTGGGTCTCACATCTTTGCCGGCTCACTCGTCACTCCTATGTACGGACCGGATTCTCCTGTGTTGGAAGGAACGTCATGAGCTCAGCGCTTGAAACCCTTCGCCGCGACTTCGGCGGCGACATCATCGAACCGGGCGGAACGGAGTACGAATCGGCGAGCCGCTCGGTACTGGCTACCGGTAGTCCGGCCTATGTCCTGCGGCCCACGAGCGTCGGGGACGTGCAGGCGGGTGTCAGATTCGCTGCCGGCGCAGGGCTGGTGCTGTCCGTGCGAGGCGGCGGCCATAGCTTTCCTGGCTTCGGCACCAACGACGACGGCGTCGTGATCGACCTCGGCAACCTCGCGAACGTGGAGATCGTCGACAACGAACGTCACCTCGTGCGCATCGGCGGCGGCGCCACCTGGGGTCAGGTCGCGGCCGCCCTGGCCCCGCACAGCCTGGCGATCTCCTCGGGCGACACCAAGAGCGTCGGTGTCGGTGGGCTGACGTTGACCGGTGGCATCGGCTGGAAGGTCAGGAAGTACGGCCTGGCCCTGGACAACGTGGTCGCCGCCGAGGTGGTCACGGCCAGCGGAGAGGTCGTCCGGGCCAGCGCGGAGGAGAACCCGGAGCTGTTCTGGGCGATTCGCGGTGGCGGCGGCAATTTCGGGATCGTGACCGCCTTCGAGTTCGTCGCACACCTGACGACGGACGTCTTCTACGGCAAGATCGCTTTCCCGGCAGCGGAGACGGCCACCGTACTCCAGGGTTGGGCGGACCACCTCCGGACCGCCCCCGAAGTGCTCACCTCCATCGCGGTCCTCGCCAATCCCATGGCCGGCGGACCCGAAGCGCCGGTCGAGATCTACGTCGCTTTCGACGGCGATGACCCGGAGCTCGCGGCCCGGGCCCTCGACCCGATCCGCCGGCTCGGCACGGTGATCGACGATGATGTCGCGCTGAAGCCCTATGCGGACACGCTCGTCGATGGCATGACCCCGCCGCCTGGCATCCAGTTCGTCGCCCGAAGCGCATTCGTCGACAAGGAATCGGTGTCGGAGGTCCTTCAGATCCTGGCCGAGGTGGGGGCATCGGAGCGGTCGCCGATCATCGCCGTGCGCAGCGTCGGCGGTGCGGTGTCCCGCGTCCCCGACGACGCCACCGCCTACGCGCATCGCCACGCGGAGTTGATGTTCGTGACCACCACCGCGGGTCCGAAGCCGGTCGTCGAGGCCGCTCGTCCGGCGCTGGACGCGATCTGGGGGAGACTCGCACCTCACGTCAACGGCGCCTACGCGAACTTCCTCGCTTCCGCCACCGAGGAGGATGTCGCCGCGATCTATCCGACGGAGACCTACGAGCGGCTGGCGGCGGTCAAGCGTCAGTACGACCCCGGCAACCTGTTCGCCCGCAACCACAACGTCCGACCCCAGTAGGCCGTGACGGACGACTGGGAACCGGGTGCGCACCTGTGCACCCGGTTCCCGGGTTCCTGGCGAAGGCTAGGCCGAAGAGGACGTGGACTCTTTGCGCTCATCGCGGGAGGGTACGGCTCGATGGACGATGAGAGCGGCGGCGAGGCACACGGCTCCGGCGACCGCCATTCCGGATGAGGGGCCGAGAGCTGTCATCACTCCGGTGGCAGCGGCCAGGATGCACGTTTCAAGACTCATTCGCGTCGTGCTGAACAGCGCGGCGCCCGCCCCTCCGCGATGGGAGGGCACGTAGGTGAGCGCTTGCCCGTCCGGGACGCCTTCGGTCAGCCCAAGACACAGCCCGATGACCCCGGCAGCGACGAGAAGGGCGGCAGGATGGCTGGTCACCTGGAGGATGACGGCGGTGACGGTGCAGGCGAACAGGGCGGTTGTCACCAGTTGCCGGGCCAGTCGGCGGGCGAGCCGAGCGGCAAGAAGCGGAAGGACCGTGGACGGCACGGTCAGCAGGCTGAGCATGATCGCCGCCTCGCCTGAGCCCATGTTCTGGACAGCGCCGAGCTGAGGGAGCACGGTCAATCCCACGACGAGCATCCCCATGAAAGCACCCGTCGCCACGCCGTACGCGCGATAGGCGGGGATCCGCAACAGGTCCACGGGGATCGCGGGATCAGCTGCGCGCCGTTCCACGCGGATGAGGGCGATGGCGCTGGCTGCCGCGACGAGGATGAGTCCACCCGGCCACCACCACGGGACGCCGGCCCCGAGGCCCAGCCCGAGTGCGGTCACCACGGCGGCGATGGTCACCCCGAAGAGGACTGCGCCGGCAAGGTCGAAGTCATCGGACACCTCGGGGCTGCGCAGACCCGGAAGCCCGAGCGTGACCAAGGCCGCGATGGCGGCGACAGCCCCCGGCGCGACGAAGACGAGAGGCCAGCCTCCGATGGCCATGAGAGCCTGGGCGACGACCGGTCCCAGCGCCAGGCTGCTGCCCAGCACGGCGCCCGCATAGCCGTACACCCGACGCCGCTCTTCCGGCGGGTACACGGCCAGGACCATCGACGAGCCACCGGCGGCGCACATGGCCGCCCCGACGCCGGCGACCGCGCGAAGGACCACCAGAGACGACAGGTCCGGAGCGAGGGCGGACAGGGCCCCGGTGGCCGCGACGACGATGTTGCCGACGGCGAAGAAGCGAGTGCGGGCGGTCCGGTCCGCTGTCACCCCCGCCAGCAGGAGGGCTGCGGCGAACAGCCCGTTGTAGGCGAGGACGATCCACGGACCCAGCGCGTCAGCACCGGGCAGTTGCGCGGTCACATCGGGGACGACTGCTGTCGCGCCGGTGATCGCGAGTGGGAACACCGCGGTGGAGATGAGGTCGGCGACAAGGACACGCCGACGTTGACGAAGAGACAAGGCGAACACGGATGCGCTCCGAAACAAGGGAATCCGAGCGCCACGAAGGCGCTCCTGGCCACGGGGTCAGGAGCGACGGCGAGAACTGGGTTTTTGCGCCGTCGCTCTCAGCGACGGCGCACCTTGTCTGTTTTCGGCACGAGCGCACACTAGCAGCCGCCTATGAGCGGGTCGCCTCGTAGTCGGGGAGTGCGGCCGGGGAGGTCCGGGTGGCCGGGCGCATGGTCAGGATCAGTACGGCCAGCCCGGCGAAGATGACCGCGGCGACGACGCCGATGACGTGCAGGCTGGCGGTGAACGCCTCCCGTGCGGCGTGCAGCAGTTCCGCGCCCTGGTCGGCGGGAAGGTGCCGGCTGGCGGCGACCGCGCCGGCCAGCGAGTCGGACGTGCCGTCCATCCGGCTGCGGTAGACCACCGCGGCCACCACGCCGAGCAGCGCGAAGCCGAGCGAACCGCCGAAGTAGTTGCCGGTCTCCGACATCGACGCCGCCGAGCCGGCGCGTTCCGGCGGTACCGACCCGACGACCAGCCCGGTGCCCAGCGCGAACAGCGGGCCGGTGCCCAGCGCGAGTACGGCGATGCCGATCATCACCAGCGGCAGGGCGCTCGCGCCGTCGACGCCGACCAGCAGCAGGCTGCCCAGTGCCGACGCCACCAGCCCTCCGGCGATCGCGGTCGTCTGCTTCATCCGCCGGGCCAGCGCAGGCGCGGCCATGGTGCCGACCGCCACGCCCAGGCCCATGGGCGCGAACAGCACCGCCGACGCGAGCGGCGAGAAGCCGAGCACGCTCTGCAGGTACTGGGTCACCAGCAGGCCCGTGCCGGCCATGGCGATGCCGGCGAAGACCAGCGCGACGAGTACCGCCGCGAAAGGGCGGTTGCGGAGCAGCCGCAGGTCCAGCAGTGGCGTCTCCAGCCGCAGCTGCCGGCGTACGAACAGCGATCCGACGGCCGCGCCGACGACGAGGGCCACCGCCGGCACGACCGGCACGCTCTCGACGGTCAGCTGCTTGACTCCGTAGACCATCAAAAGCACTGCCACGAGCGACAGCCCGACGCTGGGCAGGTCCAGCCGGCCGGCCTGGTCGCTGCGGAACTCCGGCAGCAGCATGGGCCCGGCGAGCAGCGGCGGTCGAGAGCTTCTTGACATCGGTACGGTGGAAATCTCGGGACGGCGGGATGTCAAGACGGCGGCGGCGGCTCCGACCAACCAGTCGAAGGGCCCGGCTGTGGGCTCGCGAACCACGAGGAGGACGAGATGAAGTTCCTGATCAGCCTGCACATCAACCCGGCCGTGCTGGACGCGCTGACCGACGAGGAGAAGGCGGCGATCGGCGACGGCCACGGCAGGTTCATCGAGGCGCTGAAGGAATCCGGCGAGCTGATCACCACGCAGGCGCTGGTCGACCCGTCACAGGCAGCCGTGGTGTCCGTACGCAACGGCCAGCCGGTGGTGACCGACGGACCTTTCCTGGAGGCGAAGGAATTTCTGGGCGGCTTCTATCTGATCGACTGCGAGAACAAGGAGCGGGCGATCGAGCTGGCAGCGCAGATCCCGGACACCGCGATCGAGGGTCTGGGGGTCGAGGTGCGACAGGTGATGTTCGCTGACGGACAATTGGAGGCATGACAGCTCCAGCCATCGAGGACCTGCTGCGTGAGCTCACGCCGCAGGTCCTTGGCGCGTTGCTACGCCGGCACGGCCAGTTCGAAGGCTGTGAGGACGCCGTACAGGAGGCCGTCCTCGCCGCCACCGTGCAGTGGCCGGCCGAAGGAGTGCCGGACAACCCGCGCGGCTGGCTGGTGACTGTCGCGTCCCGGCGGCTCATCGACCAGATGCGCAGTGACCACGCGCGCCGCGAGCGGGAGTCGGCGACGGCCACCGAGGTGGTGCCAGAGGACGTACCGGACACCGACGACACGCTCGTCCTGCTGTTCCTGTGCTGCCATCCGACGCTGACCGCGGCCTCCCAGACCGCGCTGACGCTGCGCGCGGTCGGCGGCCTGACCACTGCCGAGATCGCCCGCGCGTTCCTGGTGCCTGAGGCGACGATGGCGGCCAGGATCAGCCGGGCCAAGCAGCGCATCAAGGCCGCCGGAAGCTCGTTCAGCCTGCCAGAAGGCGCCGAGCGCGAGGAGCGGTTGCGGGTCGTCCTGCACGTGCTCTACCTGATCTTCAACGAGGGCTACACCGCCTCCTCGGGCAGCGAGTTGCACCGCGCCGACCTCGCGTACGAGGCGATCCGGCTGACCAGGATGGTGCACGCGCAACTGCCCGAAGACGGCGAGGTGACCGGGCTGCTCGCGCTGATGCTGCTGACCCACGCCCGCCGTGAGGCACGTACGACGGCGGCCGGCGACCTGGTGCCGCTGGCCGAGCAGGACCGCACGAAGTGGGACCGCGGGCTGATCGACGAGGGCCTCGAGCTGGTCAAGGCGTCGCTGGCCGGCCCGGCGCTGGGGCCGTACCAGCTGCAGGCCGCCATCGCCGCCACGCACGCCGACGCGGCCACGGCAGAGGAGACCAACTGGCCGCAGGTGCACGCCCTTTACCTGGTCCTGGAACGGATCGCGCCCAACCCGATGGTCACCCTCAACCGGGCGATCGCGCTCGCCGAGACCGAGGGCCCGCAGGCCGGGCTGGCCCTGCTGTCGACACTGGACAGTGACGAGCGGATTGCCGGGCATCACCGGCTGCTGTCCGTACGGGCGCATCTGCTGGAGAAGACCGGCGATACGGCCGGGGCGTACGAGCACTACCGGCGCGCCGCGAAGTCCACCGCCAGCATCGCCGAGCAACGCTATCTGGAGTCCCGGGCCAGCCGGGTGAAAGCATAGCCCTCGCGTTGCGCTCATGCGTGCCCGCCGAGGTGGTCGAAGCCCTGTGCGCTGGAAGCTGCCCGCCGTCTGACTCAGGCCATGGTCGCCCAGCGCGGCTGGAGCGGACTTTGCCGCCTCGGCCAAGGTCGCCGGCCGTACGGCACGCCCGGCGTCCAGCGCCAGCCGGACCAGCAACGCCCGCAGCCGCGCGCCCCCCGACCCGCGTCGGGCCGTTAGCGGCGCGCGCCCGCAGCCGCTCGACGACATCCGCCCCGCCTGCTCGCCCGACTGCCGGCGCGGCGTGAGCCCATGAGGTGGTGTGTAACGAAGTACGAGCGTCCGCGCGCGACCTGGTTCTGCGGCGCCAGGTTCGTAGAAAGCGGAACTCGTTGCCCTCGGGGCGGTCTGAGCCTTGGCCCACATCCCGCCAAAGTGGTATCGGCGGTCGCCGCCGACCAGAACCAGGTCGACGGCGAGACGCTGGAGCCCGGTGTCGGGATCGGTCAGTCGGCGTGGGGCTTGCTGAACTCTTCGATCAGCACGGGATACTGCTCCCCGCCGTGTCCGGCCGCGATCGAGCGGTCGGCCATCGCCTTGATCAACTTCGGCAGTTCGGCGTTGACACCCACCGCCTCGCTCTCCTCGATCAGGTGTGCCATCGCCCGCGCGTCGGTCTCCAGGGCCGACACCTCGGCCGGGAAGGAGCCGCTGTCGATCTGCTCGGCATGTCCAGGCAGCCATTCGGCCACACCGGCAGCGATCTGCCGAGCGAACGGCGCATACGTTGCGGCGTCAACACCGGCCGTCCTGAGCAGGGCAGTGCCCTGGAGCCAGGCGTTCAGGACGCTCCACATCATGGCGAGGCCGGCCACGTCGTACAGGGACGCCAGCCCATGGTCCGCGCCAAGGTAGGTGACGGTGCCGAGCGCGTCGAGCGTTGACTTGTGCGCCTCGAAGTCCGACTGCGGCCCGCTGTGCAGAATCACCGCTTCGGCGGTCCCGATCGCCGACGGGATGGCCATGATGGCACCGTCCAGGTAATGGGCGCCGCGCCGCTCGGCCCATTGGGCGGCTTCCCGGGCCTGCGCCGAGTCGCCCGAGGTCAGGTTGATCAACGTCGTGCCGTCCAGCTCGATATCGCTCGCGCCGAGCAGTTCGTGCATGGCCTGGTAATCGGTGACGCAGATGATCGTCAGGGAACCTGCCTTGAGCGCGTCGCCAACCGTTGGCGCCAGCCGTGCACCCTCGGCCACCAGCTGGTCGGCCTTGGAGGTCGTACGGTTCCACACGGTTGTGGGATGCCCCGCTTTGAGGAACGCGCCGGCGAGTGCCCGGCCCATCAGTCCGAGTCCGATGACAGTCACGGGTGTGTCGGTTTTGCTGTTCATGGCAACATCGTGAACGTTGATACCGGTGTGAAGGTCAAGTGAGGTTTCGATGCTGATCGGGGAACTGAGTCGTCGGACGGGCGTCAACGCCCATCAGTTGCGCTACTACGAAGCCCAGGGCCTGCTGGAGGCGGACCGCGGCGCGAACGGTTACCGCGAGTACGACGAGAACGCCGTGCTGCGGGTGAGGCAGATCCGGCACCTGCTTGGTGCCGGTTTGTCCTCTGAGGACATCGCGTACCTGCTGCCCTGTGCGGTCGGAGAGGCCCCGGAGCTGCTCGGGTGTCCCGAGTTGCTGGCCGCGATGCGGTCTCGGCTGCAGCGACTGGACGATCAGATGGCCATGCTCGCTCAATCCCGCGAGGCTCTTGCCGACTACATCGATGCGGCCGAGCGAATGGGCGGCGAGAGCTATCCGCCCTTTGACGGTGCTGACCTGGAGCCCGTCCCCGCCTGAGCAGCCGGGATGCCGCTCGTCCAGCGTCAGCAGCGCCACCGGCAGGCTGAGCGCGCCCGACGCCACGTCCTGCAGCGTGACGGTCAGCACCCCCTCCGTCGCGGTCACCTCGTAGCGCAGGTCACAGACGGCGTAGCGGCCCGCAGGTAGGGCCCCAGACATCAGCGGTCGGCGAACCGCCTGGTCAGCAGCGGCACCTGCGGCACCTGCATGGCGGCGCATGCCTCAGCCGACAGCACGCTGGCCCCCGCCCCCACGAACAGCTCGCCGAACCTGGCCAGATCGGCGGCCGTCGAGCACAGCGTGCTGCCCGCGGGCCCCGAGGCGCGCGAGAACATCCACGGCCGCACCACCGAGCCGTCGGGCGCGTGCCCGACCGCCACCCGGTCGGCCATCGCGGCGGGGCCGCCGTCAACCGCCCTCCGCCGTCTTGCATCGATCAAGCAGGAGGGTGCCGAGCGACCCCCTCCTTCGCGGGTGGGGACGTGCACGTGTACGCCGGCACCTACTGCGCTGTGCTTCAGCCGTTCACCAGCAGGATCTTGCCGATGTGCTGGCCGGCCTCCATGAGCCGGTGCGCCTCGGCGGCCTCGGCCATGGGCAGGGTCTGGTCGATGACCAGCCGCACAGCTCCGTTCTCGATCAGCGGCCAGACCTGGCTCTGCACTTCGGCGACGATGGCGGCCTTCTGCTCCGCGGACCGGGTGCGCAAGGTGGTGCCGTGCACTGATACGCGCTTGAACACCAGCTCGGCAAGGTTGAGCTGACCCTCCAGGCCGTTCTGCAGGCCGATGACGACCAGGCGTCCGTCGACGGCCAGCGACCGGACGTTCCGTTCGAGGTACTGGCCGCCGATGACGTCGAGGATCACGTCATAGGGGCCGTACTCGGCGAAGTCCTGTGTGCGGTAGTCGATCGTCACGTCGGCCCCCAGTTCCCGTGCCCGGGCGGCCTTCTCGGGGCTGCCGACGGTGGCGACGACGCGGGCTCCCAGTGCCTTGGCGATCTGGATCGCCATGGTGCCGACGCCTCCGGCTCCGCCGTGCACGAGGAAGGTCTCGCCCTCCTTCAGCCTCGCGGTCATGACGATGTTGGACCACACGGTGGCGACTGCTTCTGGCAGGGCCGCCGCCTTGACCAGGCTGATTCCCTTGGGCACCGTGAGCAGCTGTCCTGCGGGGACGGCGACCTTCTGCGCATAGCCGCCTCCGGTCAGCAGCGCGCAGACCTCGTCGCCCACCTGCCAGCCGGTCACGCCCTGGCCGACGGCGCTGATGCGGCCCGAGACCTCCAGCCCCGGATACGGCGAAGTCCCCGGCGGTAGCGGGTAGAGACCCATCCGCTGCATGACGTCCGCCCGGTTCAGGGCAATGGCCACCACGTCGATGACCACCTCGCCGGCGGCGGGCACCGGGTCTTCGACCTCGGTCCATTCCAGGACCTCAGGGCCACCAGGTTCCTTGATCGATACAGCCTTCATGGCACTCCGTTCGTATGGCCGAGTGAAGGACTCTCATGTCCAAAGCAAGTACGGCCAGCGTGCTTGGCAAAAGGCGCGGCGTTGAGGTTAAGGGAAAGCCAGGCCGCAGCCGTGAGGAGCTGAGACCCGGCCCTTGGAGCCGGATCGCCAGAGAGCCTAATGTGTGCGCTGTTAACATTACGTGCTGGAAGTATGCGGTGTCAACATTGAGTGGCAGGCTGCGGCCCTGGGTTTGCCGGAGGACGGCGATAGGGCCTGTCCTCGCGCGCGGGCGCGCGCCCGCGCCGTCCCCCTTGGGCTCGGCGCGGGCGCGCCCGAGGGGAGTGGTGTGGCGTCATCGATGAGCGCCAACCCGCGGTGGGGCGCCACAGCCACGTGCTTCGACCAGCGCTCGTACGCCTGTCGTTGCACGGTGACCGTGACCTTCCTTCGCGTGCTGGGCGGCGTTTTCGGAGCCGCCGATGCGCGGTCGTGATGATGTCGGACCACACCTGGTGACCGCTCCGGGCAGGGCTGCGGCCTCGGTCGGGTCGACTCCGGGGTTGAGGAACCTGCGGGCAGCCGTTATCGCTGAGATTGATCTTCGCGATGACGGCGACGGGTGAGCGATGAACTGGAGGAGTCGCCGCGGTAGGCGCGTACGGTGTGGGCGGAGGCGCCGCCGTTCTTCTGATCGGTGAGGACGTCGTCCAGGTGGATGGAAAGCGGATGCCCATTGCCGAGCTGGTGGACGATCACCGGGTCCATCTCGCCGCCCCCCAGTCGCCGAGTTGCCAGACAACCGGGAATCGAACCGTCCACGTCGGGCGGGCCGATCCCAGCTTGCGCACACCTCGCAGTGCCAGTCTTGCCAGATAACCGCAACCCTTGAGGCAGGCCCATCGGCTCACCATCTGTCCGGGTCGACATCCATTCCCTGCTTCAACTGGGATTCTTCGCTCGGATGCACGTCATGCCCCGGTACGGCCGCGACGGCCGTACCGGGGCGTCCGGTCAGGGGTGCGCGGGGCCTTCGCCCGGCGATCTTCGATCTCGGTCGAGGACCTGGCACGGGACAAGGTCATCCAGGTCCCATCAACCATCCCCGAGTACCTGGGCGCTGCCCGTCACCTCCTCACCACCCCCAACGGGCAATGCGATCCCTGTCGGCCCGGTGGCTGGCACCTTCCAGGAGGTTCTCACCCTGGTCGGCGCGGGCAAGGGCATCTTCCCCTGTGGGGCGAACGGCGTGCGCTACTACGCCCGGCCCGACGTCACCTACGTCCCCATCCACGACGGGCCAGTCCTGGAGTGGGGGCCGGTCTGGCGCGCCAACGCCACCACCACGCGAACCAAGGCGTTCGTCCAAGCCGTCGACACGCTCGACCACCACGACGTCTGACGGCCGCCACGGCCGGGACTCCTCTGGGCTGGTCGGGTAGGTGTCGATGGCGGCCCATCCGTAGGAACCGGCAGGGGCTTGTAGCGGTCCTCTCAAACCGGGTTCTCAGGAACCAAAAGCCGCGCTGATTCCGAGCACTGGCCGACACTCGGCAACGCCAACGAGCTCGATATCGTCACGGCGAGCTGCTGGCACGCATCCGAATAAGTCGGCGCTCTCATGATCAAGGCTCTGGTTCAGAAACAGGCTCGCGGTCGGCCCCTCCGCATGCGTCCACGCCGACCATGCAGAAAGGTCAAGAACCCCTTCGCCAGGACCCTGCCCTCCCCAGCTGTGCGGCCAAGTAGTCCACCACCGGCCACGGCACGGCGAGCGGGTCGGTCATGAACAGCCCCTTGTATCGGACCGTCCCGATCTGGATGGTCACCCCCAGACGATGCGCAGACTTCGTGGCCCGTCTTCCGGCCGGTCACGCCTTGGTCGACGGCGCTTCAGCCCCGGATACGGCGATACCTCTGGCGGCACGGGGTGGATGCCCATCCGCTGCGCGGCGTCGGCCCGGAGCTCGATCGTCGCGGCTTGCGCGATCCGCACATCGTGTCAGGCACCCTTACCAACGGGCGGGAGCAGCACCAGGGCCTTCATCGCGGGCCGAGTGCAGCCGTCGCTCGCCGGCGGTCCGCATCCCTGAACATTCACTGCCGTGAGTCGTACCCAGCCCCTATGCCCTGACCTGCTTGGGCGGTGCGGCCGCGGCCTGTGACATCGCCGGGGAGGCGGTGAACAGCGCATGGACGGCGGCGCTGACCTGGTCGGCGACCACCTCGGGGGTGGAGGCGTCGAGTTTCCCGTCGAGGTGCAGGAATGCCAGGCCGTGGACGAGGGCCCATACCGTGGTCGACAGCGCGTCCGGATCGGCGCCGGGGAAGGCGCCGCGGACGATACTGCGCACGTATTCCGAGATGGCAGCGGTCGCGGTGACCCGTTCCTCGTTGTTCGGATCGCAGGGCTCCGCGAACATCACCCGGAACAGCGCCGGGTGCTCGAGCGCGAAACGGACGTAGGCGACGGCGACGGCGGCGAGGTCGTCGGGAGTCGTTGGCGAGGGATGCGCGGCGACCAGGTGTCCGGCGAGTTCGCGGTAGCCCTGTGCGGCGACCGCGGAGACGAGCGCGTCGCGGTCCGCATAGTGGCGGTAGGGGGCTGTCGGCGACACGCCGGCCCGCCGTGCCACCGCCCGCAGCGACAGCCCGGCGCTGCCGTTCTCCTCGAGCAGTTCCCGCGCGGCGCGCAGACAGGCGGCGCGCAGATCGCCGTGGTGGTACGAGGCACTGGCTTGCGACATAGGTCACACCCTCTCATGTTTGCATCGCTTACATCGTCGGCTAATGTGTGCAGTGCATACATGTTAGGCGATTGAGATCGAGAGGGGAAATCGGATGACCAGCGAGCTGTTCTCGCCGTTGTCCCTGCGTTCCGGGCAGGTGCTGGGCAACCGGATCGCGAAGGCGGCCATGGAGGAGAACATGGCCGGCCACGGCCAGCTGCCCGACCGGCAGCTGATGGCGCTGTACCGTCGCTGGGCCGCCGGCGGCACCGGAATGCTGATCACCGGCAACGTCATGGTCCACGCCGAGGCGCTGACCGGTCCCGGCGGCGTCGTGCTCGACCAGGCCGCGCCGCTGAAGCCGTTCACCGAGTGGGCCAAGGCCGGCAAGGCCGGCGGCGCGGCGATGTGGATGCAGATCAACCATCCCGGCCGCCAGGTCCAGGCCGACATGCCCGGCGTCGTGTGGGGCCCGTCCGCTGTGGGCGTCGACCTGGGCCGGCACAGCAGCCGCTTCGGCCGCCCCGTCGCTATGACCCCCGAGCAGATCGAGGACACCGTGACCCGGTTCGCGGTCACGGCCCAACGCGCCGAACAGGCGGGGTTCGACGGTGTGGAGATCCACGCCGCGCACGGCTACCTGTTGTCGCAATTCCTGTCCCCCCTGGTCAACCAGCGCACCGACGCGTGGGGCGGGCCGCTCGAGAACCGGGCCAGGATGCTGCTTGACGTCGTCCGCGTCGTCCGCGCCGCCGTCTCACCGTCCTTCGCGGTCGCGGTGAAGCTCAACTCCGCCGACTTCCAGCGCGGCGGATTCGACGCCGACGACGCACGACAGGTGATCGCGATGCTCGAACCGCTCGGCGTCGACTTGGTCGAACTGTCCGGTGGCAGCTACGAAAGCCCGGCGATGACCGGCCGCCCCGCCGATGCGCGCACCCAGGCCCGCGAGGCCTACTTCCTGGACCTGGCGAAGGACCTGGTCAAAACCAGCCCCCTCCCGCTGATGCTCACCGGCGGCATCACCCGGCGCGACACCGCCGAAAAGGTCCTCGACAGTGGCGTGGTGCTCATCGGGATGGGCACCGCCCTCGCCGTCACCCCGGACCTGCCTGACCGCTGGCGGCACGGCCGCGATGCCGACCGGCAGCTGCGGCCGGTGACCTGGTCCGACAAGGCTCTCGCCTCGGCCGCCGGCATGGCACAGGTCCGCCACCAGATGCGCCGCATCGCCCGCGGAAACGACCCCAAGCCCGGCACCCACCCGGCGTACGCCCTGCTCTCCGAACGACGCCAGCAGCGACAGGCGCTGCGCCGCTACCGCGCCTGGCTGCCCGCGTCACAGGACACCGCCGCAGCGAGCCGACCCGCGTAATCGCACCACCGGCCGGCGCCCCATGTGCCCGGCCACGATCACTGAGAGCGGCCGCAGATGGGCGGCCACCTTGTCGAGCGTGCTGAGGGCCAGGTGTATCGGACACGTACTCGGCCTTGGGCGGCGCCCCAGCTCGGTGGCCCCGCGACCGCGACCTCGGTCGGCTCGCTTGTCCACCGCCCCGCAGTACCGCCGAGCCATCCCACCGAGACCCGCCCGTCGATGCCCCGCACCTCGGGGTCGGATCATCTCGCACAGACGCTGTGCGATCGGCGTTGTCGGCGGCCAGCCCGGAGGTGGGCAGGAACATGGCCAGGGCGGGTGCGGTCGGCAGCGCGAACGTCGCCTGCCGCCGTCCGCGGCCAGGAAGGAGCGCCTAGCCCTGCCGGGCATGCGCGCGGGAGCCGTGACAGAGGCTGATCCCTCGGGATACAGCGGGCTCTACTCGAACATGTCGGTGTCGGAGCGGACGATCTGGTCGTACAGCGGCTGGAAGTTGATCCAGCCGACCAGGTCGTTGCCGATCTGTCCGTGAGTGAGTTTGGCCTGCTCGTGGTCGATGAGCACGGTCGGGCCTGCCGCCTTGGCCAGCAGCTGAGCCTGGCAGGAGCGCTCCATCGTGATGAACCACCAGGCAGCGGCATCGACGGAGTCGCCCACGGTCAGCAGGCCGTGATTGCGCAGGATGACGGCCTTGTGCGAGCCCAGCGCCTGGGCGATGCGGCGGCCCTCCTCGGTCTCCAGAACCACGCCGGTGTAGTCGTCGAACAGGCCGTGGTCCTCGTAGAAGGCGCAGGCGTCCTGGGTCAGCGGCTCCAGCGGGACGCCGAGCGACGACAGCGCCTTGCCGTACACCGAGTGGGAGTGCGCGGCGGCGACCGCGTCCGGGCGGGCCTGGTGGACCATCGAGTGGATGGCGAAGGCGGCTTGGTTGACGTGATACTTGCCGTGGACGACCTGGCCCTGGTGGTTGACCAGGATGAGGTCGCTGACCTTGATGTGTTTGAAGCTCATGCCGAAGGGGTTGACCCAGAAGTAGTCCGGGTGTTCGGGGTCGCGGGCGGTGATGTGCCCGGCCACGCCCTCCTCGAAGCCGAACCTGCCGAACAGCCGCAGCGCGGCGACCAGGCGCTCCTGACGGTGGCGCCGCTCCTCTTCGACGTTGTCGAACTTGGGCGGCAGGCGGAAGGTCAGCCGGTCGGTGGGGATGGGATCGAGATTCATGTCATCTCCGGAATCGGTGGTGTCGCCGTGCGTGCGCACAACTGGGGGAGTGGCGTCATGTTGGTCCAGAGTCTTGCCTGAAGCTCGAGTCGAGCAACGGTCACGGAACCAGAATCTGGTTCGCGTACTTGTGCGGTGGCACAATGTCGCGCGTGCATGGATCCGAGTTCCCGGTGCTGGGCGCCCGGCTTCTGGCCAGAGCCGACGAGCTGGCGGCAGAGCTGGCCCGGCGGATCCGGGCGGCCGAGGCCGAGCTGGCGGTCGTACCTGAAGAAGACCTGATCACGGTCTGCGCCGAGCAGTTGCGCACGGCCCTCACCCATTTGAAGGGTGGCGAGGCGCTGCCGACCGAGACCGCCGAGGCCAACGCCCGCCGGCGCGCGCATCGAGGCATACCCTTGGCCGCCCTGCTGCACAGCTACCGGATCGGCACCCAGTTCCTGTGG
Organism: Nonomuraea sp. NPDC059194; assembly: GCF_042754765.1. Classification (NCBI taxonomy): domain Bacteria; kingdom Bacillati; phylum Actinomycetota; class Actinomycetes; order Streptosporangiales; family Streptosporangiaceae; genus Nonomuraea; species Nonomuraea sp. NPDC059194. The sequence continues at coordinate 44,020 of NZ_JBHZBH010000041.1, forward strand.
GAGTGCTTCGTCGCTGAGACCACCCCCACCGAGCACGCAGCCCTGATCGAAAACGCAGGTGAGCTGTGGCTCGGTCTTGATCGGATGTCGGAGGCCATCCGCGCGGCCTATCGCGAGGCGGAAGCGGAGCGCGAGCTACGCGCCAGGCTTGACCGCGACCTGCTGTTCGACGCGCTCCTCAGCACCGATCCGGTGCGGATCAGGGAGGGTGCCGACGCGCTCGGCCTGCCGTACCGGGGTCGCTTCCATGTCATCGCCGCCGAGGCCGCCGCGGAGCTGCCGGACGCCGCCGTCCGGCGTCACCTGCCCACCGAACGGCTGGCTGTGCTCTCCCTGCCCGGCACCGCGCCCTTCCCGCAGTGGCGGGGTGGTCGCTTCGGTGTCAGCCCCGCCTACGACCAGATCTCCCAGACCGCCGCGGCCCTGCGCTTGGCCCGGCTGGCACTCGCGGCCGTGCCGCCCGGCATCGAGGACGTCTGCCACTACGGCGACCGCCCGATCGCCACGCTGATCGCCGGCAATCCCGACACCGCCGACGACCTGACCCGCCGGATCCTCGGCAGGCTGCTCGACCTGCCCCGCGAGGATCGCGAGGACCTGCTGGCCACCGCCCGGGCATGGTTCGCGGCCGCCGGCTCGACGGCCGCTACGGCCAGGGCCATGTTCTGCCACCGCAACACGGTCCGCTACCGACTCGGCAGGCTGCAGGACTTGACCGGCCGCTCCATCGACCATCCGGCTGAGGCGGCCGAGCTGCTCTTCGCGCTGGAAACGGTCAGCCTTCAGGGCCGCTGGGATCGATGAACTCAGACCGCGGCTGGAGCGGGGTGCCCGCGGCGGACCAGTCCTGTACCTGTACGGCCCGCAACTGGCCTCTGGAGCCTCAGCGAGCGCCGGCTTTCTTCAGGACCTTCAGCACGCCGGTCAGGAGGGCGGCCCAGGTTCGGTGCGAGACGCGAGCCGGCGGGCTGAACCCTTGGATGCGTTGGTGGGCAACGGTTTGAGGCTCGGTGTACTTGAGGATCCCGTCGGCCCCGTGGCGGCGACCGAGTCCGGAGTCGCCCATGCCGCCCATTGGCGCGTCGATGCTTCCCCACGCGGCGGCGAAGGCCTCGTTGACGTTGACGGTGCCGGCGTGTACGCGGGCGGCGACGGCCCGGCCGCGGGCTCCGTTGCGGGTCCAGACGCTGGCGTTGAGGCCGTACGGCGTGGCGTTGGCCCGCGCGATCGCCTCGTCGACGTCGCGGAAGGGGTAGATCGAGACGACGGGCCCGAACGTCTCGTGCTCGTACAGCGTCATGTCGGGGGTGACATCGGCCAGGATGGTCGGTTCGTAGAACAGCGGCCCGAGGTCCGGACGCGCCTTCCCGCCGGCAAGCACGGTCGCGCCCTTGGCGACGGCGTCGTCGACGTGTGCGGTGACGGCCTCCAGCTGGGACGGGTTGGTGAGGCTGCCGACGTCGCAGCTGTAGTCGTATGCGGCGCCTACCTTGAGGTTCTTGGTGCGGGCGACGAACGCGGCGACGAACTGGTCGTGGATGGCCTCGGCCACGTACAGGCGCTCGATGGAGACGCAGAGCTGGCCCGCGGAGGGGAAGCACGCGGCGACGGCGCCGTCGGCGGCCTTTTCGATGTCGGCGTCGTCAAGGACGATCATGGCGTTCTTGCCGCCGAGTTCGAGTGATGCGCCGATGAGGCGTTCGCCGGCGTCGCGCGCGATCTGGCGTCCACTGGCGGTGGAGCCGGTGAACATCATGTAGTCGGCGCCTGCCATCAGTGCGCCGCCGATGGAGCTGCCCCGGCCGACCACCATCTGCCACACACCGGCCGGCAGGCCGGCTTCGTGCATCAGGTCCAGTGCCCACAGCGCGGTGAGCGCGGTCTGGGTGTCGGGCTTCTGGACGACGGCGTTGCCGGCCATGAGCGCCGGGATGGCGTCGCCGGCGGCCATGCTCAGGGGGTAGTTCCAGGGTGAGACGACGGCGACGACGCCCTTGGGGTGGCGCAGTTCGGTGGTGTGGGTGAGCACGGGGATCGCGCCGCGGCGGCGCTGGGGTGCCAGGTACCTGGCGGCGTTGCGCGCGTAGTACCGGGCGGTGATCGCGATGTCGGTGACCTCGAGGAACGCGTCGCGGCGGGTCTTGCCGTTCTCGGCCTGCATCAGGTCCAGCGCCTCGGCCTGGCGGGCGAGAACGAGGTCGTGGAATCGCAGCAGGATCTTCTTGCGCTGACTCAGCGATATGGCGGCCCAGGCCTTCTGGGCGATGCGGGCGCGTGCGAAGGCGTCCTCGACGTCCGCGGGCGTCGAGACCGGCAGGGCGGCCAGCGGGGCACCGGTGTACGGGGCGATGGTGGTGACCCGTACGGCATCTGCCGCGGCTGCGACACGCGCCGTCAGACGCCCGATCCGAGCCGGAGTCAGGGAGGCGGGCAGGCCGGAACCGCGGGCGGCGGACAGGGGGACGTGGTCAGTGACCATGGCAGGGCTCCTTGCTCCTAGTTCCGGCTCTGGACCGAGGTGGGGACCGGCATGTGCAGGGCGAGTTGGCCTTCGGTCATGACGTCGAGCTGAACAGTCTTGATCGGATTGAGCGATCGCAGGTCGTCGGCCATGCGGCCGTCCCCGACCTCGAGGGCGACGTTGCGCGGGACGCGCGCAGTTCCGGCCGTCAGCACATTGGTCTGACTCAGAGTTGAGTGCCACGCGCCGTTGATCGACGTGTACGAGGTGAGGGTCGAGACACGTTCGCCGCTTGGATACGCGGTCTGGGCCGGTGTGGCTACTGAGAACGACAGGTCGGTCCCGCCGGCGTCGTTGGCCACGCGTGCGGTCGTACGGCCGGCGTCGATGCCGACATCGAGCTCGGTGACCCACTTGGGGAAGCCGTAACCATCGTGGCCGCGCACCTGGGCGATTTCCGTGCTCACCGGCAGGGACAGCACGTAGGAATCGAGGTGTTCGTTCTTGAGGGCGGTGACGAGGTCGAAGAAGCCGAGTCGGCCGTGCCGTACCGGCTTGACGGCGATTCCGACGGCGGCTTCGGTGTAGAAGTCGATGTCGCACACGTCGTAGCGGAAGAACATGACCGAGACCAGCCCGAGACCCGGCGCGACCTCCAGCGGCGCCAGCTCCCTGGGCAGGCGGGTGCGGATCGCGCGGGAGCGGGCGAGCATCGTGAGCCGGGCGGTCGAGATGCGGTAGTAGAAGTTCGGGGTGAGCGTGGCACCGATCGGAGAGTCGACCTTGGTCTTGGGCAACCGCCGGAAGAAGTCGACGCTGCTGACGCGGGGATCGCGGGCGACTTCGTCGAGATCGGTGTTCATCCGGTACCGGTCGTACAGGCCGCCCTTCGGGACGGTGACCGTACGGCCGCCCAGGTCGACCTTGACTGTGTCCTGCTGGGTCGATGACATCGGCGTAGCTCCCTGGCTCGCATGTTGACGGTGCTCACATGAGCCTAGCCCGGCATGTAAGCACCGTCAACACTGGCGGCGGAGGAAGACGCCCTCGCCCATCCGCTCCGCGTTGCCGCCGGTTCTTCGGGGACTCAAGCCGGGACGTGGCGGCCCCGTAGGCGGGCGACTGCCCGGGCCCGCTCGCGGACCCGGGGTACGGATCTACGGCTGTCTCAGCTGTCGTGCAGCGCCGTCCTCAGGGCGTCGACCGCGAGCTGGCGGCCGACGTTGGCGGCGCGGGTGTCGCGCAGGCTGTCCAGGAGGAGGAAGTCGTGGACCATGCCGGCCACCCGGACCGAGGTGACGTCCACGCCGGCCTCGCGCAGCTTGTTGGCGTACTGCTCGCCCTCGTCGCGCAGCACGTCGGCCTCGTCGGTGATGACCAGGGTGGTGGGCAGCCCCCGAAGCTGCTCCAGGGAGGCCTGGAGCGGGGAGGCGTACACCTCGGCGCGCTGGGCGGGGTCGGTGGTGTAGGCGTCCCAGAACCACTTCATTCCGTCGCGGGTGAGGTAGTAGCCCTCGGCGAACTGCAGGTAGGAGGGGGTGTCGAAGTCGGCGTTGGTCACCGGGTAGAGCAGTACCTGGGCCTTGAGGTCGATCCCGCCGCGCTCCTTGTTCATCAGCGCGAAGACCGCCGACATGCAGCCGCCGACCGACTCGCCGGTGACGGCGACGCGTGAGGTGTCCAGGCCATGCTCTGCGCCGTGTTCCATGACCCACTGGCCCACGGCGTAGTTCTGCTCGACCTGGGTGGGGTACTTCGCCTCCGGTGCCCGGTCGTAGACCGGAAAGACGCCTGCGGCGCCCGCGCCGACGGTGAGTTCGCGAAAGAGCCGGTCGTGGGTCTGGTCGTCGCCGAAGACCCAGCCGGCGCCGTGGATGTAGAACACCACCGGCAGCGGCCCGCTCGACCCCTTGGGCCGGATGATGCGGGTGCGGACCGTGCCCCACTGGCCGGCGTCCACGTCGACCCACTCCTCGTCGACGTCCGGGCGGGGCACGCTGGCGTCGCTCTGCAGGCCCAGCAGGATCTCACGGCCCCTGTCCGGGGGGACCTCGTAGATCCTGGGGTGCGGGTCGGTCGCCTCGGCCAGCTCCTTCGCGGCGGGTTCGAGGTAAGGGGTGATCGGCGCTGGAAGCGTGGTCATGTTGACTCCATGTCACGAGCACATGCGTGCCCTGTCGTGCGGCCTCACCGGCCGCGGCTGGTGGTCGCCCCGGGACAAACCGAGGCAGTAACGCAAGTCCTACCCACAGTGACGAGATCAGCTTCCACGGCTGACCACCGGCGCGGTCACCGCGCTGCGACGGCCGGCAGGGCGGGCCAGCGCCTGCTCCCGTCATCGCGCAGGCTCTCGGCTTCCATGACAAGACCACCACCCGAATCGGAGCTGCAGGCCACCTACGGCACCCACTGGAGCCCGGCCTTGCCCGGGGGCCCGTCGCCGAAGCTCTGACTGGCATTTCCGCCTTTGCGGCGATTCATTACTACCGAAACCCGCTACTGTTGCCGCGTGGGTGGCGCAGGGGTGTCCATGAGCGAGCCTGCCGAGGTCCCGCCACTGTGGCGGGTCGATGATGTCATCGACGGCCGGTACAAGGTGACCCGGGTGCACGAGCGCGGCGGGATGGGACTGGTGTACCGGGTCCGGCATCTGCTGTGGGGCACCGATCTCGCGGTGAAATGCCCCCGCCCGGAGCTGTTTCAGGGCGCGGCCGACCGGGAGCGGTTCGTCACCGAGGCCGAGGTGTGGGTGTCGCTGGGGCTGCACCCTAACGTGTGCGCCTGCCACTACGTCCGCACGCTCGGCGGCATTCCCCGGGTGTTCGCCGAGTACGTCACGGGCGGCAGCCTGCGTGACTGGATCGACGACCGCAGGCTGTACGAGGGCACTGAACGCGAGGTGCTCACCCGCATCGTTGACTTCGCGATCCAGACCGCGTGGGGTCTCGAGCACGCGCACAGCCGCGGGCTGGTGCACCAGGACATGAAGCCCGCCAACGTCCTGCTCGACGAAGAAGGCACCGCGAAGGTCACCGACTTCGGACTGGCCAGGGCTCGCGCCGTCGCCATGACGATGCCCGCGCACGACAGCGCCCCCGGCGTCAGCGTGCTGGTCCCCACCGGTGGGCTGACCCGTGCGTATGCCTCGCCGGAACAGTCTTCGGGCGAGTCGCTGGGTCGGCGCACCGACATCTACAGCTTCGCGGTGTCGGTGCTGGAGATGTTCACCGGCGGTATCACCTGGATGGCTGGGCCGATCGCAGGGGAAGCACTCGCGGCCTACCGCGCCGACGGGCCGGGTGAGGCCGGGCTTCCGGCCATGCCCAGCGAACTCGCCGACTTGCTGGAGCGATGCCTGCGCCTCGACCCGGCCGATCGGCCGGGGTCGATGGCCGAGGTCGCCACCGGCCTGGCCAAGGTCTATCAGCGGATTTCGGATGGCCCGTATCCGCGTACCACCCCGGTGGCGGCCGATCTGCGCGCCGACGAGCTCAACAACCGGGGAGTGTCGCTGCTCGACCTCGACCGCACGTCCGAGGCTCGAGAGGCGTTCGCGGCGGCGCTGGCGGCGGACCCGCAGCACCTGGAGGCCACCTACAACACGGGCCTGCACCGGTGGCGCCATGGCGAGGTCACCGACGAGGAACTCATCACCGGTCTCGAAGCGATCCGCACCGACGCCGGGGACCAGTGGCAGGCACGCCATCTGCTCGCCCAGGTACACCTCGAACGCGGCGACCTCACCGCGGCCCGCGCGCTCCTCGATGAGCTCGGAGACGAGGCCACCGGCGAACCTGAAGTCCAAGCGGCCCTGCGGACGGTCCAATCCGGGCGGCTCACCGACGCGCGCTGCGCCGAGGCCAGGGCGATCCCGTGGGCGCTGTTCCACAATGACGAGCTGACCGAGCCGGATGGTCCGTACAAAATGGGCCCTTACATCCTCACCAGCCTCACCCCCGACGGCCGGCTGCTGCTGATCGGGGGCCGCGACGGCATGGTGAAGCTGTGGGACCTGCGCAGCGGGGAATGCCTCCAGGCGATCGAGGCGCACGTCGAGAACGGGTACCGCAAAGAACTTTGCTCGGTCGCCCTCACCCCGGACGGTCGCTTCGCCGCCTCCACCGGCAAGGACCAAACCTTACGGCTGTGGGATCTCGGCACCGGCCGCTGCTTACGCGGGTTCGCCCTCAAGCCGCCGCCCCGGTTCGGATACGTGACCAACCCGGTGGCGCTGAACGCCGACGCGAGCATCGTGCTGGTTTCGAACGCGGACGGGCCGATCCAGGTCTGGGACGTCCACAGTGGACAGCTCCGGCGGACCCTCGCCGGGCACGCCGACGGCGTGCGCTCGATCGAACTGACCGCCGACGGCGGCTTCCTGCTCTCCACCGGCAAGACCAACGGAGAAGTCCGGTTCTGGGACCTGAGCTCCGGCCGTTACCGGCTGATCCGTGCGGACGACACCTCACCGGTCACCGCCAGTTGCCTCGACTCCCCCGGACGTCTCGCGGTCGTCGGTGCCAAGGACGGCACGATCAGCCTGTGGAACCTGCGCACCGGCCGCTGCCTGCGGACCATGAACGCGCCTGACTCGGTGGAAACCGTGTCGCTGAGTGCCGACGCGCGCTTCGTGGTCTCCGGCTCGCACGACAAGACGGTCCGGATCTGGGACACCGCCAGCGGGCGATGCCTGCGGACCTTCCGGGGCCACCGCGCCGCGGTGCGGGCGGTCCGGCTCAGCGCGGACGGCCGCTCCGCGATCTCCGCGGGCCAGGACAACGCGGTCCGCCGGTGGGACCTCCCCCTCGACTGGGCCGCCGCACCGCAGCTGAGCAAACCACGACGGCACGCGGAAGTGAGCCGGCTCGGCAGCGAGGCCGAGGCGCTGGTTTCCGAGGCGGTGCGGGAAGTCGCCGCCTCCCGATACCCACGCGCGCTCGACGCGCTCACCCGGGCGCGGGCGATCCCCGGATACGAGCGATCGCCTCAGGTACTCACCGCCTGGCGGGCCCTGGGCCGCCACACGGTCCGCACGGGCCTGCGGGCGGCCTGGCCCACGGCGACCTTCTCCGGGTACCGTGCCGTGATTTCCGCCGACAGCACGATCGCGGTCTTCCGCGGCGGCGACGGGACGTTCCTGATCTGGGACGTCGTCGACGGAGCCTGCAAGCGCGTTATCGAAGGCCCTTTGACCGCGGTGAATGACATCAGCCTGAGCGCCGACAACCAGCGCGTGCTGTCGGCCGGGCACGACGGCAAGCTCCAGCTGTGGCACGCCGGCACCGGTGAGTGCCTGCGTGTCCTGTACGCGAGCACCCACGGCCTGACCGCAGCGCAGTTCTATGACGGCGGGCGAAAGGCGCTGGCCGCCGTCAACGAGAAGCTGCAGTTCTGGGATCTGAACGACGGCCGCCTCCTACGGACCATCGCGGACTGCGGCCTGGCGCACTCGATCTCGGTCAGCCCGGACGAACGTGTCGCCGCCACCGCCGGTCGAAGCAAGGAAATCATGCTGTGGGACCTCCGCCGGCGTCGGCGGCTGCGCACCCTCAAGGGGCACGACGACCGGGTGTCGTCGGTGTCCATGAGCGCCGACGGGCGTTTCGTGGTCTCGTGCGGCCGTGGGTACATCGGGTTGTGGGACATCGCGTCGGGGGAATGCGTGCGGGTCCTCGAGCACCCCGGCCATCCGATGACGGCCCGGCTCAGCACGGACGGGCGCTTCGCGCTTTCGGCCGGCAGCGATTCCTTTCTCCGGGTCTGGGATGTCCACAGTGGGCAGATGCTCCGCGCCCTGGAAGGACACCAGAGGCGAATAGTGGACCTCGCGTTCGCCCCCGACGGCAGCTTCGCCTTGTCGACAGGCGGCAACGGGACCGTCCAGCGCTGGGATTTCGACTGGGAACTGTCGGCACGCGAACCAGCGGACTGGGCCGACGGCGCGACCCCCCACCTGAAGCTTTTCCTGGCCGGGCATCAGGCCGGCCGGAATACCGGCGAGGCCGACGAGCTGATGGAGCGGCTCCAGGACGCCGGTTTCGGCTGGCTGCGGCCCGAAGGCGTACGGGCGCAACTCGAACGCCGGGCCATCAGGCGGCTCGGCAGGTTCTTGAGCAGGATGTTGAAACGGTGACGCGGTACGCGCCGGCCGGTTGCTCATCCAGCGGCCGGGCCGGCACGACCGTGCGCTGGTGTCCACCACCGTGGGCAGCGAAGAGGAGATGCGATGACGCGACCTGCCACCATCACGCTGAAGGTCGTCAAGGGCAAGCTCGCCCGCACCGAGTACGTGTTCGACGAACGGACCACCTGCGTGCTCGGCCGCGCCGAAGACTGCGCTCCGCGGCTGCCGAACGACGGCGACCACCGCACCGTCTCCCGGCATCACTGCCTGCTCGACATCAACCCGCCCGATGCGCGCATCCGCGACTTCGGCAGCCTCAACGGAACCTACGTCAACGACGCAAAGATCGGCCAGCGCGCGGCACACCAGACGCCCGAGGAAGCCGCAGCGCTGTCGTTCCCGGAGCACGACCTGGTCGACGGTGACGAGATCCGGATCGGCGAGACGGTCTTCCGGGTTGGCGTCCAGCCCGCTGCGGGCGGTGTGAAGCGCACACTGGAGCTGGCCCGGTGCAAGGTCTGCGACCGGGAAGTCGGCAGCGAAGTCGGCGCTCGGTCCGGTGAGTACGTCTGCGCCGCCTGCCAGGCCAAACCCGCTGCGGTGGCCGCAATGCTGCTGAACCTCGCGCACCGCGGGCGCCGCGACCTCGCCCCCATCGCCGGGTACACGATCCTGCGCGAACTCGGCCGCGGCGGGATGGGCGCAGTGTTCCTCGCCCGCCACGAGACCACCGGCGACGAAGTGGCGCTGAAGGTGATGCTGCCGAAGGTGGCGGCCAGCGCCGAGGCGCACGGCCGCTTTCTGCGCGAAGTGGAACTCACCCGGGCACTGCGCCACCCGAACGTCGCCGCTCTGTACGACGCCGGATCAGCCGACGGCACGTTCTTCTTCACCACGGAGTTCTGCGCGGGAGGCAGTCTCGACCAGTTCCTGAACCGCAGGGGTAGGCGGCTCCCGGCCCCGGAGGCCGTCCGCCTCGCGCTGCAGGCACTGGAAGGCGTGGGACACGCGCACGAGCAGGGCGTCGTCCACCGCGATCTCAGTCCTCAGAACATCCTGCTGGGCGAGGCAGCCGACGGCTCACCGGTGGCGAAGGTGGCCGACTTCGGCCTCGCCAAGGCCTTCGACCAGGCTGGCCTGAGCGGCCTGACCCGGACCGGCACGGCTGCGGGCAAACCCTGGTACATGCCCCGCCAGCAGGTCATCAACTTCCGCAACGCCACGCCCGCAGTCGACGTCTGGGCACTCGCCGCCTGTCTCTACCACGCCCTGACCGCCCAGTATCCAAGGGATTTCCCGGCTGGAAGGGATCCCTGGCAGATCGTCCTGCAGTCACAGCCGGTACCGATCCGCCGTCGGGACCCGGGTGTCCCGAAAGCACTGGCCGCCGTCATCGACAAAGCGCTCCAGGAGAAGCCCGCGATCGGCTACCAGAGCGCGGCGGAATTCCACGACGCACTCCGCACCATGACACCGTGACCTCACATCGTCCCCGGATGCAACCAACGGGCGCACGCTCAGTCTTCACGCGACGTCGCCCGCTGCGGTGGTCGCCAGTCCGCGACGACGGCCCGGTGGTCGCGGGCGCTGGTCCTGACGGTGTTGGCCGGCACGGTCAGGCAGTGGGCCAGTTCGCCGAGCTCGCTTTCCCAGCCGGTCGGCGGCTCGACCTCGACCTTGTTGCCGTCGACTCCCGCGGGGAGGTCGGCCAGCGCCGTGGCGAGCTCGGTTCTCCAGAGGGGCGAGCAGATCCCGGGCGTGACGTACCTGCTCCTCTGTCAAGCCGGCTGGCGGCCGAGACGGGCGCCGCGGTCGGCGTCCAGGCCCTCGTTGGTGCCCTGGACGATGAGTTCGCGGATGAACCGGGATTCCTACCCGATGTCACGCGTTCGTCACGCCGCTGGATCAGCAGAGCACCTGGCCCGTGCCTCTGCATCTGAGGCAGGCGTTGTCGCCGAGGCAGTCCGGGCAGCCGGAGCGATAGCCGGTGTAGTAGCCGCTGTACGGGAAGATGATCCGGCCCTCGCAGACGGGGCACCAACCGAGTCCGTCGCACTCGGGGCACAGGATGCAGCCCGGCCGGACCCTCTCCGCGGTCACGACGGGATCCGGGCTCACCCACTCGTACAGCCGTGTCACGGGTGTACGGCCGTAGAAGTCCACTTCGCGGGCCGTTATCCGGAACTGCACTTCGAGCCCTTCATGGCGGCCGGTGACGACGGCTTCGTACCGCTCGCTGTCGGCGTCCGCCTCCGCGATCGTCCAGCCGGCCGACTCCAAGAGCGTGACGGCCCGCTCGGCGAAGCCGGGGCCAGGCTGTTCGGCGAGCCTGGGGAGGCGGCCGGACAGTGCGCAGTAGCGCCCGTCCGGGGTCCATGGATCGGCGGTCCACAGGTCTTCGAACCCTCTGAGGCGAGGGGCGGGCCCGGGAACCAAGTGCGCCGCGAACCACACGATCTGCTCGCCCAGTCTCGTCACGGCACGCTTCAGTTCCCGCCGTGCGCCCGCGATCTCCACTTCCGGCATGCGCCCTCCTCACTCGGCGGTCCCGTCGGCGATCGTACGGCGGTTCATTTATGGTCCGGCCCCCGCCCACCCGTTGCTATCGTCGGGCGGCACAGGCCGGTCGACCGCCGTGGAGGCGCAGTGGAGGCGTTGGCGCAGGTGCTGGATGACCTGGTCGAGATCGTCGCCGCGTCCGAGCAGGACACCACGTGGGCGGGCACGTGGGACACGGGCGACGAGATGATCCGAGAGCTGCGGGACCACGCAGGACGCCTCCGGCGCGGCGACGGCTCCACGCTGGGGGAGCTGGAATTCCTGTTCCTGCCCACGGGGCCCCTGCAGGAGGTGTCGATCAGCAGCGGCTGGGGGGATCAGTTCCTGGTCCTGGCCGGGCGTTTCGACCGGGCACGGGCAAGTGCGCGGCGCGGCCCCGGCGCTGGGGAATGACGGAACTCTGACTCGGTGGGCTCGGCCCGCTGCGGCGCCGGTCCTCGGCCAGAGTTGGCGATTCGCAGACGGTCGATCGCTAGCGCGATCGTCGTCGTGTTGATGGCGGTCTTGGGGGTTATAGGTGACCTCGGTCGATCGGACTGCGTACCTGGGGTTCGCCAGGGTGGTGTCGGCGCGGGAGCTGGCGGAGGAGTTCACGCCGACCGAGGCCGAGATCGAGTGGGCGCACGGCCGTACCCAGGATGAGCATCATCTGCTGGAGCTGGTGGTGTGGCTGAAGTCCTACCAGCGGCTCGGCTATTTTGCGAAGGTCGAGGATGTCCCGGCCCGGCGGCACACCCTCCAGGCACACCCCGGTCGGCCCGATCGCCTCGATGTCGGCCAGCAGCGCCAGCCGCTCCTTGAACGTGCCCAGCGACGCCGCCTTCGCCACGTCCTTCAGCCCGCCGGGGAGGCCCGGGTCACCGACGCCGCCGACATGCGCAAGGTCGCTGAGGACAAGCGGCTCACCCTGATGGTGAGCCTGGTGCATACCGCCGCGGCCGGGGTCCGCGACGTGGTGACCGCTCGGGCAGTCATAGCGCTCGACCGCCTCGGCGGCCTCCTCCGGCGTCAGCTCCACCCACCCAGCCTCGCAGAACCCACTCTCACAACCAGAAGGTTCTGCGAGGAGTTTTGCGAACAGCCACCTGCGCGAACGCGGCCGCCAGGCACGGGGCTCCGGTCTGCGAATCACCGTCATCACCGCCACACAGAGCGAGTGGGGGCCAGGGTGCCTGGTGATCTCGCGGCGTGTTTCCGCTTGACCTTGACACGGTGACAAGGTCTTCACTGTCGCCAAGGAGGTGGTCCCGATGACCATGCAGAAATGGGACACGGATACGATTCGAGCTTTCCAGGGGCTGGAGGACAGCCGCTCGTCAGTGCGGCTGCGGGCGGCGATGGCGGTCGGTACGACCCCTGACCCGCGGTTCATCGACAAGCTCATCGAACGATGCGCGATCGAATCCGAATTCTATGTGCGCGATATGCTGACGTGGGCACTCACCCGCCACTCAGCATCCATGACGGTTCCAGAGCTTCTCAAGGAACTCCGCTCGGAGTGTGCGCAGGCACGAAGCCAGGCGCTGCACACGCTGTCCAAGATCGGGGATCGGCAAGCGTGGCCGGCGATCACACGGGCGCTTCTGTCCGACGCCGACGATGAGGTGGCGCGGAGCGCTTGGCGGGCAGCGGTCGTGCTCGTGCCCGAAGGTGAAGGGCCTGAGTTGGCCGCAGTGTTGTCGACACAGCTCGGGCGTGGCGAACGTGAGATGCAGCTGAGCCTCAGTCGGGCGCTGATCGCGCTCGGTGAGGTGATTGTGCCCATGCTGAGCGTTGCGATGACGGATCTCGACCCGCGCGTGCGCGCCCACGCGATCGCCACGGAACGGCTGTTGAGCGACCCGGATGCCGGATTCGAGTTCGCGATCGAGGAGGCCAAGCGCGTCGTAGCCCTCGGCAGCACCAGCAAGGAGGAGTGATGGGCAGTGTTGATCGGTGATGTGGCACGACGGTCCGGGGTCAGCGCCCGCATGCTCAGGCATTACGACTCGCTGGGCCTGGTGCGCCCAACGGGTCGTACCGAGGCAGGCTATCGAGAGTACTCCAGCGAGGACATCCGGCGGATCTTCCAAATCGAGAGCCTGCGGTCATTGGGTCTGTCGCTGCGTGATGTCAGGCGCGCGCTCGACGATCCCGACTTCACGCCCTCGGAGCTCGTCGACGACCTCATCCGCCAGACGCGAGAACGCATTGCGGCTGAGACGGAGCTGCTCACGCGACTGCGTCGGATCGACGCCGTAGAACCCGCCGGCTGGGAGGACGTCCTCCAGATCGTCGCACTCCTGCAGGCGTTGGGGTCGAAGAGCGCCGGAAAGCGCCAGCGCGCGGCCTTGTCCTCAGTCGAAGAGGCTCCGATGCCAGTGGAAGCACTGGTCGAGGCAGCGCTGAGCGAGACGGACCCGAACGTCGCCGGAGCCCTTCGATGGGCTTTGGCGCAATCGGGCGATGACGGCTTTGCGCTGCTGGCGGAGGGCCTCGGCTCATCAGTAGCCGAGGTGCGCAAACGTGCCGTCCAGTCCATCGCCGAGATTCCGAACGGTGAGGCGACCATGCTGCTGCAGGGCGCCCTCACGAACCCCGACATCGTGGTCCGCAGGTATGCAGCTCTGGCACTCGGGGCACGTGGAGTAGCCGACGCGATCCCGACGCTCATCGATATCGTCGTCGAGGGGACGAATGACGTCGATGCAGCCGACGCCCTGAGCGCGCTGGCGAGTCGTCCCACGTTGGCGGATCAGATCGCTACCAGGCTCGTTGATCGCCTCGCCCACGGCACCGTTGAAGCGTCTGCACGGCGACGACTGACACAGGCGCTCGCGGACATCCCTGGAACCACAGCGTCACGAGCCCTCGCAGATCTGTCACATGACGAAGACCGTGCCGTTGCGCTTACCGCGACATACATTCTCGGGATACGCGACGCACGATGACGGAGCTTTCCTGGCGTGCTGTGTGCGGTGCCGGACCACGAGGGCGCTTGCGTCGCAGGGGATGTGCCGATAGCCCGCCGACCAGCGGCACCCGGTCGCTGACGGACATCAAGTCCGCGCTCGACATCCCCGGCCGCGCGGACCTCGCAGTCCGTGCGACAGCCCTTGCGTCTGCTCAACCCGGCCAGCCCGGCGGCGCGCATCAGCCGGGCCACCCGCTTGCGGCCCACCCGGACACCGTCGATCTCCCGCAGATCAACATGGATGCGCGGCGCCCCGTAGATCTCATCGAAGGCCTGGTGATGTCGGCGGATCTTTTCCGTCAGTACCTGCTCCTGCCGGGCCCGCGCCGACGGGCCGCGCCGTCGACGAACAACCCACGCGTAGTAGCCCTGGCGCGACACACCCAGCCCCCGGGCCAGCAGGGAGACCTCGTGGTGGTCCTTCTCCGCATGGATCAGCCGGAACTTCATCTCGGCAGATCCGTCTCCCGCGCGAAGAAAGCCGCGGCCTGGCGCACCCAGACACGGATCGACTGCGCGGACGGCTGGAACTCCTTGGCCAGCTCCTCCGGCGACCGTCCCGCGCGTACAAGCTCCACCATCTGCCGGCGAAACTCCGGCGGATAGTTGTTCGGCACAGCAGACTCCTTCTTCCGGGAACCAGGGTTCCCCAGAGATCAGGTGTCCACCAAACCGGGTCAACTCCAGTTCTGCTCGCAGTCGGGCACCTGCCGCGATCCAGCCTCCGTGCGCATCGATGGCGCTACTCAGCGCGGGCGATGCTCTCGCACAGGCGGCTCCACTACGTGCCGTCCCGGGTCCCATCGCCGATCTAGCTGGATTTGCCAACCTCTACGGAGTCCTCCACGAGTACGAAGCATGCCGTCCGAACAGGCGCCCAGTTGACCGGGCGCCCCCTTCGTTTCTAGATTGAGTCATTTAGGAAAGTTTCCTAACTGTGCGAGAGCGAGGAGCGACCACGTGAAACTAGCCGTTGTGGGGGGCGGTTCCACCTACACCCCCGAGCTGATCGACGGGTTCGCCCGCCTGCGCGACGAACTGCCGCTAACCGAGATCGCGCTCGTCGACCCCGACCTGTCCCGCCTGGAGCTGGTCGCCGGTGTGTCCCGCCGCATGCTGGCCAGGGCGGGCCACCCGGCCGATGTGGTCGCCACCGCGGACGTGCAGCGGGGCGTCGAAGGAGCGCAGGCGGTGCTGTTCCAGCTGAGAGTGGGCGGCCAGGCGGCGCGCAACGTCGACGAGACGTTTCCGCTGGAGTGCGGCTGCGTCGGGCAGGAGACCACCGGCGCGGGCGGGCTGGCCAAGGCGCTGCGCACGGTTCCTGTGGCGCTGGAGCTGGCCGCCCAGGTCAGGGAGCACGCTCCCGACGCCTGGATCGTCGACTTCACCAACCCGGTCGGGATCGTCACCAGAGCGCTGCTCGATGCCGGCCACCGCGCAATCGGGCTGTGCAACGTGGCGATCGGCTTTCAGCGCCGCTTCGCCAAGCACCTGGGAGTGGCGCCTGAGCAGGTCCAGCTCGGTCACGTCGGGCTGAACCATCTGACCTGGGAGCGCTCCGTCCGCGTCGACGGTCAGGAGGTGCTGCCGAAGCTGATCGCTGAGCATGGCCAGGCCATCGCCGACGACCTCCACCTTTCGCTGGAGCTGATCGACCGCCTCCAGGCGGTGCCCTCCTACTATCTGCGCTACTTCTACGCCCACGACATCGTGGTCGAGGAGCAGAAGACGCGGCCTTCACGCGCCGCCGATGTCGCGGTGATGGAGGAGCAGCTGCTCAAGCTCTACGCCGACCCCGCCGTGGATACCAAGCCCGAGCTGCTCGCCAAGCGCGGCGGGGCGTTCTACTCCGAGGCTGCCGTGGCGCTCATCGCCTCGCTGATCGGCGACCGCGGCGACGTGCAGGTGGTCAACACGCGCAACAACGGCACGCTGCCCTTCCTGGCCGACGACGCGGTCATCGAGGTCCCGGCGCGGATCACCGCGGCGGGAGCCGTGCCGCTGCCGGTGGAGCCGGTCGAGCCGCTCTACGCCGGCCTGATCGCCGGCGTCTCCGCCTACGAGGAGCTGGCCCTCCAGGCGGCTCTGTACGGCGGAGTCGACCGGGTGCGCAACGCCTTGCTGGCGCACCCGCTGGTCGGGCAGGAGGCGATCGCGGCCGAGCTGACCGCGCTGCTGCTGGAGAAGAACGGGAAGTACCTGGCGTGGTGAGTCTCCTGGCGGTGGACGGCGGCAACAGCAAGACCGAGGCGGTGCTGCTGAACGAGGCGGGGGAGATCCTCGCTCGTGGCCGCGGCGGTCCCTTCCTGCCGCAGAGCGAGGGGGTCGCGCCCGCCGTCGACGTCATCGAGCGCGAGGTACGGCAGGCACTCGGCATCGCCGGACAGGCCGATCACCTTGTCGCCTTCCTGGCCGGCGCCGACCTGCCGGAGGAGGAAGAGGAGCTAAGAGCCGAAATCTCCGGGCGCGGCCTCGCCAGAGCGGTCACGGTGCGAAACGACACCTTCGCCCTGCTCAGGTCAGGTGCATCCGGCCCGTGGGGCATTGCGGTCGTCTGCGGGGCCGGCATCAACGCCGTCGGCGTTTCACCCACCGGCGCGATCGCCCGCTTCCCGTCTCTGGGCGCGATCAGCGGCGACTGGGGCGGTGGCGGCGGTCTGTCGGCGGAAACGCTGTGGCACGCTGTCCGCGCCGAGGACGGTAGAGGAGCGCCCACCGCGCTGGCCGAGCTGGTCAAGACGCACTTCGGTGTGGGCACGGTCGAACAGGTGGCACTCGACCTGCACGTCGGCCGCCGCAGCAGGCATCAGTTGCTGGAGCTGACGCCGGGGCTGTTCAAGGTGGCGGCGACCGGCGACGAGATCGCGCTCAGCCTGGTCACCAGGCTGGCGGACGAGGTCGTGGCGATGGCCGTCGTCTGCCTGAACCGCCTGGACCTACTCGGCACGCCGACCGAGATCGTCCTGGGCGGGGGAGTGCTGCGAGCCCGCGATCCGCTGCTCAGCGCGCTCCTCGATGAGCGGTTCGCGAAGCGTGCGCCGTCGGCTACCCAGGTCATCGCCGATCTGCCGCCGATCGCTGGCGCGGCGCTGAGCGCACTTGACCGCCTCGGTGCAGGTGAGGAAGTGAAACAGCGGCTGCGCGAGCAGTTCTGAGGTATTGACGTGCCGGAGAATGGCGCCTTATAGTCGGCCGCTAACCGTCTGGAAGGTATCCAGACGGTTAGCGCCCAGGAGGAAGCATGCCCCCCACTCGCCGCGATGTCCTGCGCGGGCTCAGCCTCGCCGCGCTGGCTGCCCCCCTCGCCGCCTGCGCCACCACCGGCCGCGGCGCAGCCCCCGGCCCCACCGTGTCCGGCGTGGCCACCTCCGCCGCCAACCCGCTCGGCGTGGACGCCACCCGGCAGCTCGAGGTGGTCATCTTCAGCGGCGGCAACGGCGACAAGTACGCCGTCGACCTGCACGAGGCCGCCTACAGCAAGGCCTATCCCCAGGCGAAGATCAAGCACGTGGCCACCCAGAAGGTCGGCACGCAGTTGCGCCCCCGCTTCATCGCCGGCGACGCCCCCGATGTGATCAACAATTCCGGGCCAGAGGCGCTCGATCTGCAGGCACTTGTCCAGGAGGGCCATCTGGCCGACCTGACGCCGCTCTTCGAGGCTCCCTCGCTGGCCTTCCCCGGCAAGAAGGTCAAGGACACTCTCGTCGGCGGCGTCTATGAGAACTCGCTGATCGACGGCGTGCCGCGGGTGCTGCAGTACACCGTCGCCCACCGCGCGCTCTGGTACAACGCCAAGCTCTTCGAGGCCAGGGGCTGGTCGCTGCCCAGGACATGGGCGGAGTTCAACGCCCTGGGGGAGGAGGCGAAGAAAGCCGGGATCACTCTGTTCGCCTACCCAGGCCAGGTCGGCCCGTTTTACCAGCTGTGGAACCTCCTCTACAGCGCCGCCAAGATCGGCGGCAACAAGGTCATCGTCGACATCGACAACCTCGCCGACGGTGCTTGGACCGCAGAGCCGGTACGGCAGGCCGTCACCGCCTGGGCGCAGATCCAGAAGGACTTTGGCGACAAGGCCTACTTCGGCCTCGACCACACGCAGACGCAGATCAAGCAGCTGCAGGACAAGGTGCTGTTCTACCCGTGCGGCTCATGGCTGGAGAACGAGATGGCCAAGGACAGGCCGGACACCTTCGAGTACGCGATCGCTCCGGTGCCCAGCATCACCTCCGCCGACGCCATGCCGTACGAGGCGATCATGATCGGGGTCTCCGAAGCTTTCCTCGTCGCAGCCAAGGGCAAGAACCCCCAGGGTGGCCTGGAATACTTGCGGATGATGCTCTCCAGGGAGGGCGCGCGCGGTTACACGGAGATGACCAGGAACCTCACCGTCGTCAACGGCGTCGTCGACGGCCTGAAGCTCACCTCGGCGGTCAACAGCGCGGCCAAGGCGCAGGAGGCGGCAGGCAAGAACACCATCACGGACGCCCGTTTCGAGACCTGGTACAAGGAACTGTTCGACTACGCGCAGATTCAGACCAACTCGGTCATGGCCGGGCGCAGCACCTCCGACCAATTCTGCGCGAACATGCAGAAGAAGGCGGACGAACTCAAGGCCGACAGCTCCCTCGCCAAGCAGACCAGGAGCGTCTGACCGATGCGGCGGCACGGCTTCGTCGCAGGGTTCCTGGTGCTCCCCATCGTCCTCTACGCGGTCTTCGTGATCAGCCCGTACGCCCAGGCATTCCAGATCGCGCTCACCGACTGGCGAGGAGTGTCGGCCGGCCTCGACTACGTTGGGCTGGACAACTTCCGGCGGATGTTCGGCAACGACACCTTCTGGGAGGCGATACGCAACCACGCGGTCCTGCTCGTCGCCATGCCGCTGGGCACGGTTGCCTTGGCGCTGCTGTTCTCCTACCTGCTGAACGCGGCGGGCGGCACCCGGCCAGTCTCGGGGTCCGGCTTCTACCGGGTGGTCTTCTTCCTGCCGCAGGTGCTCGCGGTTGCGGTGGTCGGTGTGCTGTTCAAGGCCGTCTACCGCCCCGACTCCAGCGGCGTGATCAACGGCGCGCTGGCCGAGCTGGGCATGGAACCCGTCGGCTGGCTGACCGACCAGAAGCTCGCACTCTGGTCGATCATCGCCGTCATGGTCTGGCAGGGGGTCGGCTTCTATGTGGTGCTGTTCTCCGCTGGCATGGCGGCCATTCCGAAGGACGTGTTCGAGGCCGCCTCGCTGGACGGCGCGAGCCGTACGCGGATGTTCTTCTCCATCACGCTGCCGCTGCTGTGGGACACGGTCCAGGTCGGCTGGATCTACCTGGGCATCGCGGCGTTCGACGGGTTCGCGCTGGTCAACGTGCTCTCCATCGAGCAGGGCGGACCCGACGGAGCGACCACCGTGCTGGCGATGGAGATCTACAAGAACGCCTTCGCCTACTCGCGGTTCGGTTACGCCTCCGCGCTCGGCGTAGCGCTGTTCTTCCTGACCCTCACCTTCGCCGCGCTGACGATGCGGGTCACCAGGCGAGAGAGGATCGTGTACTGAGATGGGCCGCAGAATCGTTTCCCAGGCCGTCCTCGCGGTGTGGGCGTTGCTCATCATCGCCCCGCTCGCCTGGACGTTGCTCGCCTCCTTCAAGAGCAACAGCGAGATCTTCGGTGACGCCCTGCAACTACCGGGCGAGCTGCGTTGGGACAACTGGGCCCGAGCCTGGGAACGTGCCAGCATCGGGCGGTATCTGCTCAACACGGTCATCGTCGTCTTTTTCGGTGTCGCGGGCACCATGCTGCTCAGCTCCATGGCCGCCTACGTGCTGGCCCGTTACCGGTTCCCCGGCAACCGGCTGATCTACTTCCTGTTCGTGTCCGGCATGGCTTTCCCCGTCTTCCTGGCCCTGGTGCCGCTCTTCTTCGTGGTCGACGGGCTCGGCCTGCTCAACACGCACGTCGGCCTGGTCCTGGTTTACATCGCGTACTCACTGCCCTTCACCGTCTTCTTCTTGACCTCGTTCTTCCGGGGCCTACCGGACGCCGTGGCGGAAGCGGCGATGATCGACGGTGCCTCGCATACACGCACGTTCTTTCAGGTCATGCTGCCCATGGCCAAACCCGGGCTGGTCAGCCTGACCATCTTCAACGTGCTGGGCCAGTGGAACCAGTACCTGCTGCCTCTGGTGCTGCTGCCCGGCGACAAGGGCACGTGGGTCATCACACAGGGAATCGCGGACATCTCCACGATCGCCGGATACGAGGCTGACTGGCCGGCTCTGTTCGCGGCGCTGAGCATGGCCGTCCTGCCGGTCGTGGTTGTCTATATCGTCTTCCAGCGACATATCCAGTCCGGGCTGACATCAGGAGCCGTGAAGTAGTGTCCACCGGTAACCCCACCGTCTTCCGCACACTCAACGAACGCGCGGCGCTGGAACTGCTGCTCCAGCACGGCACACTGACCCGGGCCGAGCTGGAGTTCCACACCGGCCTGTCCAAGGCCTCGGCCGCTGAGGTGCTGCGCCGCCTGGAGAACGGGCGGCTCGTGCGGAAGGCAGGCACCAAGCCGGGTCCTGCGGGCCCCGCGGCGCAGATGTGGGAGCTGGACGGCTCCGCCGCCTGGGTGGCGGGGGTGGACCTGACCGCGCGAGCGGTCGAGGTGACGGTCGCCAACCTCATCGGGGAGGTCAGGGGTGGTTTCCGCGCCCACGCCCCCGGCGAGGGCACCGACGCCGTGGAGTTCCTCACCGACGCGGTGGAGGCAGCGGCCGTGGACGCGGGGATCGCCCTCGACGACCTCGACCAGATCGTGCTGGGCGTGCCGGGCATCGTCGACGCCGAGGGTGAACGGCTGCGCCAGGCCGTGCAGTTGTCGGGCTGGTCGCACCTGGACGACCTCGGCGACCTGCGTTCCAGGCTTGGCGGGGAGCGGTTCCGGCTGGAGAACGACGTCAACCTCGTCGCCATCCGGGAGTTGGAGGAGCACAGAGGAAGCAGTTTCGTCCTCCTCTGGGTCGGGAGCGGGGTCGGTGCTGGAGCCGTGCTCAACGGCGCGCTGTGGCGCGGAGTCACCGGGCGCGGCGGCGAGGTCGGCTCCGTGATCGTGCCCGACCCGGTCAGCCGTGGACGCCTCTACGGCCCCGACGGCGGCCCGCTCGGCGCGCTGCTCGGCACGGTTCCGCTGGCCGAGCTGGCGCGGGAGCACGGCCTCGACGTCGAGCCCACGCTGGACGCGGTCGCGCGGCTCCTGCGCGCCGAGCTCCCCACCGGCTTCCTCGACGACGTGGCCACCCGGGTCGCGCTGGGCGTCACGGCGGCCGTCGGCGTGCTCGACCCCGGCAGGGTGGTCCTGGGCGGCCCGCTCTGCATCGCCGCGGGTGAGCCACTCCGCGCCTGCGTCGACGAGCTCCTCGCCCCCACCGGCCTCGCGCCCGTCGCCGTCGCCGTCAGCCGCGTCAGCGGCAACGCCGTGCTGGAGGGCGCCGTCCACTATGCCCTTGACCTGGCTCGCGACCGGATCTTCCAGGCCGGTACGGCAGGCCGTACCCCTAACGAAAGCTGAGACATGTTGCGCACCCTGGTAATCGCCGCCCATCCCGACGAACCCGAGATCTACGCCGGAGGAACATCTGCCCTGCTGGCCCGGGCCGGTCACGCGGTGAAGTTCCTGACGCTCACCAACGGCGACGCGGGACACCACGAGCTTGAGCGCGCCCCGCTGGCCCGTCGCAGGGCCGAGGAGGCGTGGCGCGCAGCCGAAGCGCTTGGCGTGGTCGACTACGAGATCTTCGATGTGCATGACGGTTTGCTCGAACCCACCGTGGAGCTGCGGTTGAGGGTCATGCGTGAGATCCGCGCGTGGCGGCCCGACCTGGTGATCGCCCTGCACGGCGACAGCGCCGGCCACCCCGACAACCGGGCCGCGGGAAAGCTGGTCGAGCAGGCCGTGGAACTGGTCACCGTCCGCAATGTCGAATGCGGAAAGCCGGCCCTCGACCGGCAGCCGGTGTGCCTGTTGATGACCGACTACGCCTCCCGCGCCATGCACAGGGACGACGTGGTGGTGGACGTGACCGAGGTGGCGCAGGCCAAGCTGGACGCCTGCCTCGCGCACGCCTCCCAGTTCCTGGAGTTCGCTCCGTTCCAGCGGGGGCTCCTGGACCAGGTGCCTCCCGTCGCCGACGTGGACGCGTGCCGGGCCTTCGTGGAGAAGCACTGGTCGGAGTTCCTGGGGCCGGAGACCTTCCAGCTCGCGCCGTACGGCAGGCAGACCGACGCGGCGGAACTACGGCGGCTGATCTAGCCTGCCGGTGGCCGATCGAGCGCGGCGATCATGTGCATCACGCCGTTGTAGCGGTGGTAGGTGGCCCGCAACCGGGCCGGCGAACCCGCCGGGCGCATGTCGTGGTGGTCTGCCAGGTCACGCCCACTTTGCGGTGAGGATCCGCCGCAGGTGGCCGCTTGGCGCGATCGTCGTGAAGGCGATGTCGAGCTCCGCTGCTTCTCCAATCAGGGCCATGATCTGATCAGGTGCCGACGTAGCGAGCGTGAAGGCGTGCGAGACCGTCACCTGCCCGTTCATCCCCAGCGTGCGAACCCGATCGAAGATCAATCGCAGGCTGAACGACCCGAGTCTCCGGGCTCGTGGAGGTGGATGTCGACGCCGACCCGTGCTTGTCCGCGATCCCGAAGACGAGGTCCGGGTGCTGCCTAGGGTCCCGATCGAGGGCGCACGGGTCGATGCCCGGCCGAGTTCGTCGGCGGCCACCGCCGGGTTGCGGGTCAGGGCGCGCACCGGCCGACCGGCCTGGACGAGCTGCTCGACGACGCGGCGGCCAACGGATCCGGTCACGCGAAGCTGAGCCGGGTGTTTTGGGGAATCATCCCGATATGTTCGGGAAAATCGTGACAAAACAGTTCTTCGGCACCGTGGTGCTGGGCGTAGCTGTCCTGGGCGCCGTGCCTGACGGGGCCGATCTGCGGCGGGCGGGGGAGGCGGCGACGGCCGCGGTCCCCGGCTCTACGCTGATCACGATCGAGACCGAGGAGGGCGGCCGGCTCTGGGAGGTGCAGGTGGTCGACGCCAACGGCACCGAGCACGAGATGGACGTGCTGACCGGGACGGGCCGGATCGCCAGCGGCCCCACCGCCAAGACCGAGGACGAGGCCGACAGGGCCAAGCATCGCGAGCGGCTGCAGGGCGCCAAACTCGACTACGCGCAGGCCGCCGAGAAGGTGGAGTCGGCCGTGGCCGGAGGTCGGATCACCGAACTCGACCTGGACACCTACCGGGGCGCCACCGTCTGGGAGGCTGACGTCGTGGACTCCAGCGGGACCAAGCACGAGCTGAAGGTCGACGCGGACAAAGGCACCATCGTCAGCGACAGTCGCAAGAACTGACACACGGAGCCTTTCAACCTGCTTCGCGAGACCACCTGAGCAGGGCCGACGCACCCCTTCCGGATCCAGCATGGTCGCGCTTCTGCACAGCTGGCGGGTCACCCCTGGTGAGCTGCGGCGGTGAGTCGAAAAGGCTCACGGTTCGGCGATTGTCGCCGAGTTCGCCAGCCTGCTGGAGCAGTCACGGCAGGTTCCAGATCCACGTGACCGGCGCGGGATCCGGCACGCGCACGCTTGGCGCGGGTGGCCGTGTCGTACAGGAGCCGCCACAGCAGGCGTTCCCGCAGGGCGTGCTTGGGGTCGGTGAACAGCTTCTCCAGGCGGGCGGCGGGGATGGCGCGGTCGCCGCGGCGGACGCTCTTGCGGCGCTCCAGGCGGCGGGCGGGGTTGGTCGCGAGGAGGACCTGGCGCTGGGCCCAGGTGGTGAAGGAGACCGGTTAGGTGGTCGTTTCCAACCGGGCCTCGGCGGCCCAGTGGGGTGCGTTCCATTGGTCGGCGATGGTGGCGGCCTGGGTGAAGTGGGCGGCGGCCTCGGTGCGGCCTAGGAGGAGGGCCAGCTCGCCGAGGGTGTGGGCGACCGGGCGCAGCGCCACCGACAGGCTCGTGGCGCCCGCCGGGGGGCCGTTGCGGTGCGGAAGCAGCGTCGCGTAGATCTCCTCGGCGGCGTCGCGGTCGTTCAAGGCGACGATGGCCATCGCGCGCAACGTTGTGAGGAAGGTGAAGAAGAAGTCGGGGCGGATCGGGCTGGGTGACGCGCGGACCTCGCGGGCTTCGGCGTCCAGGCCGTTGGCGTGGAGGGCGAGCGCGAGCAGGTCGGAGGTCATGGGGCCGAGTGCGGCGTGGAGGGCGCGCACGTCGTCCAGGTGCGCACCGAGCGTGCCGGCGTTCAGCCAGATCGTGGCCAGGGCGAGTTGGAGAAAGCCCGTGGCGTGCACCGATCCGGCGCGCCGCATGCCCTCGTCGGCCTTGAGGTAGAGGAGCTCGGCGTCGCCGAATCGGCCTTCGATGAGCGCCAGGGTCGCCAGCGTGATCTCGGCGACGTCGATCGCCTCGCGCATTCGGTAGGTGCGCGCGAGTTCCAGGGCCTCGGTGATCACCTGGTGCATGGTCACCGGGTCGTTAGCGGCGGCGGCGACGGAGGCATGGTTGAGCAGCCCGGTGAAGCGGTAGACCGGCAGGTCGTGCTCGGTGCCGATCTCCACGAGCTCCCGGCAGAGCTCGGCGTCGCCGTGGACTCGGGCCAGGATCTGGAGTGCCGCGGCCCGCAGCCGGGGTCCGGTGGCGAGGTCGAGTGCCTCCTGCGCTGCCTCCAGAACGGTCGGGTCGTCCTCGCCGACCAGTTCGTCCGCGTACGCCGTCAGGAGCCGGGACCGCACCGAAGGGGTCAGATCGCGCTTCAGCAGGCGGCTCAGGCGGTCGACGATGGGCCGGTCTACTGTGCCGTACGTACGGGCCTGCCAGGGGGTCGGCTCTGTCCACGCGGTGAATGCGGCGATCATCAGGTCGTCGCGGCCCAGGGACTCTGCGTACTCCACGGCTTCACGGCGTGTCTCGCGGGCGGCTCCGACGGCTCCCGCCCGGATCTGCGCGCGCAGCAGCCTGCCGAGCAATTCGACGCGTTCGTCCGGTCCGGTCGAGTTGGTGACGGCGTCGGTGAGGAGGTCGGCCGCCACGTCGTGGGCGTAGCGGGCCTCGGCAAGCTCGGCGGCCTGGACGCAGTAGCCGACGGCCTTTGGCGAGCCGGCGCGCGCGTAGTGGTGGGCCAGCGCCGCGATGTCGTCGGTGCCTTCAAGAGCGGCGGCGATCCGGGCGTGCATGCGGGCGGTGCGGAGGCGGCTGAGGTCGGCGATGAGCGTCTCCCTGACGAGGGCGTGGACGAAGCGGACGCGTCCGGGGGCGGGCTCGTCGAGGAGCCCGGCGATCACGCCTGCGTCCAGTGCGTTGAGCACGCCGTCCTCGTCGGTGTCGGCGGCCTTGACGAGGACGTCCACTGAGCTTTCCCGGCCTGCGACCGCGGCCAGTCGCAGCACGGCCACGCCTGCCTCGGGCAGCCGTGCGAGGCGCCGCCGCAGCACGTCCCGTACGCCCTCGGGGACCTCGGAGAGGGCGACCAGCGCGCCCTCTCCGTTCAGCAGCCGCGCGCTCTCCCGCACATAGAACGGGTTGCCGCCGGTGCGCTCGGCGATTCCGGCGACGGTCTCGTCGTCGGCTTCACACTCATTCCGTACGACCTGCGCGACGGCCGCGTCGTCCAGGCCGGGCAGGGGGAGCCGCAGCGGCGTGGCGCGCGCCAGGGATGCCAGCGTTTCGGTGAGGTGCCCGCTCTCGTCCGCGCGGTACGCGGCGACGACCAGGATCGGGGCCCGCATGCCGAGGCCGCCGCCGAG
>NZ_JBHZBH010000042.1:0-67973 GCF_042754765.1 Nonomuraea sp. NPDC059194
ACGTGGCCGCCGGGCTGGCGGACACCCGAAACGACTGTGAAGGGCAGGTAAGACCAGGCGAGGCAATCCCGACCCTGGCCCCGCCCGAAACCTGCACCGCGCAAGCGGCGTAGAAGCAGCAGTAAACACCCCGCCGCGAGGCGGGAGAATCCCCGCCATTTATGGCGGGGAGAAGTCATTTCAGTGCGCCCGCTCCGAGCCCTGACTGGATCTGGCGCTGGAAGATGATGTAGATCACGAGCACCGGGATGATCGCCAGGTTCAGCGCGGCGAACAGGGCGGGCCAGTCGGCCTCGTAGCCGGCGATGGTGGAGATGTCGGCGATGCCCTGGGTGATGACCCACTTGTCCTTGTCGCCCGGCACCAGCGCCAGCGGCAGCAGGTACTGGTTCCACTGGCCGAGCACGTTGAAGATCGTGATGCTGATGATGCCCGGCTTGGCCATCGGCAGCATGACCTGGAAGAACGTGCGGGTGTGCGAGGCGCCGTCGATCTTCGCGGCCTCGGCGACGGCCTCGGGGAGCGTGCGGAAGAACGCGGCGAGGAAGAAGATCGTGAAGGGCAGCGAGTAGGCGATGTAGACGATGACCAGGCCGACGTGGGAGTCGAGCAGGCCGAACTGCTTGACGATGAAGAACAGCGGGCCGATGGCCAGGAAGACGGGGAAGGCCATGCCCGCCACGAACAACAGGTAGATCAGGCGCTTGCCGGGGAAGGTGTAGCGGGCCAGCACGTAGGCGGCCATGGAGCCGAACAGCATGGTGCCGGCCGTACTGAAGAACACCACGATCACCGTGTTGATCATGTACGTGCCGACGTGGGCCTTGTCCCAGGCCCGCGCCCAGTTGTCCCAGCGCATCGCGCCGGGCAGTTGGAGCGCGTCGCCGAAGATCTCGGTGTTGTTCTTGAAGGCCGCCAGGAACGTCCAGAGCAGCGGCAGGATGACCAGCAGGGCCCAGATGACGAGCGCGAGGTGCGAAAGGCCGCTGAAGACGTTGGGTTTGCGCGTGTTCCGCATCAGAGCTCGATCTTCTCGCGCCTGGAGACGCGCAGGGTCAGCACCGCGAAGGTGATGGTCAGGAAGAACAGGGCGACACCCATCGCGGAGGCGTATCCGACCTTGTTGTAGGAGAACGCGGTCTTGTAGATCTCCACGGGCAGCACGGTGGTGGCGCCGTCGGGGCCGCCCGCGTCCACTGACAGCACCTGGACGAGCGCGAAGCAGTCGAAGGCCGCGATGCCCAGGTAGACCCAGCCGACCTGGATGGTGTCGCGCAGCAGCGGCAGCGTGATGGAGAAGAACAGCCGGAAGCGTCCGGCGCCGTCGAGCGCGGCGGCCTCGAAGTAGTCCTTGGGGATGGCGGCCATGCCCGCGGAGAAGAGCACCACGTAGAAGCCGACCGCCTGCCAGATCATCACCGCCAGCAGCGACCAGAGGGCCAGGTTCGGCTCGGTGAGCCAGCCCACGGGTTCGAGGCCCATCTTGATCAGCGCGCCGTTGATGACGCCGCTCTCGTCGGGCCGGTAGATGGCCTTCCACAGCACGCCGACGACGGCGACGGCGAGCACCTGCGGGGCGAAGAAGACGACCTTGTAGAAGGTCGAGCCCCAGACGCCCGTCATGCCCGCCCCGCGGGATCCGCCGCCCAGGTTGAGCAGGAAGGCGAAGAACAGCGCGATGGCGATGGTCAGGAGCGGCAGCACGAGCAGGATCACCGCGTGGTTGCGGATCGCCTGCCAGAAGATCTCGGCCTCGAAGAGCCTGCCGAAGTTCTCCAGGCCGATGTAGGCGGGGTTCCTCTGGTACCCGTTCCAGTTGGTCAGCGAGAGCTGGAACGCCTGGATGTAAGGGCTGATCACGAAGACCAGGTAGAGGGTCAGCGGGACGACGAGAAACCCGGCGATGAACCCGTACTTGCGCAACCGCTCCATCTTGGTTAGATGTTCCTCGTCTGCTTCGCGACAGAGGAGTCGGCCTTGATGTCGTCGGCCTTCTTCTGGACCTTGTCCAGGTACTCGTCGACGGTCAGCCGGCCGGCCATCAGCGTGTTCTGCTGCTGCCACGCGTAGTCGAACAGCTCCTTGTACCAGCCCTCGAACCGCGCGTCGGTGATGATGTCCTGGCCCGCCTTGTCCTGCGCCTTGGCGGCGCTGACCAGGCCGGGGGTCAGGTCGAGGCCCTCGGCGGCGCCGTTGACGACGGTGAGGTTCTTGGTCTTCTCGGTGAAGCCCTTCGCGCCCTCCTTGGAGAGCATGAGGCGGACGTACTCCAGGCCGCCCTGCGGGTTCTTGCCCTTGGCCGCGACGACGAAGTTCTCGCCCACGCCGACCTGGATCGCCCCGTAGGGCATCTTGTCGGCGGCGGTCACGCTGGGGACGGGCGCGATGGCGTACTCGAAGTCCTTGGGCTTGTCCTTGACCATCTCGTTCTCGAGCCAGGAGCCGCAGGGGTAGAACAGCACCTTGTGCTGCAGGTGCTTGATCTGCGTCTGGGTGTGGTCGAGGCCCAGGTAGGCCTTGTCGCCGTAGGCGGTCTGAATCTCCAGCCAGGCGGTGACCGACGCCTTGATCGCCTCGGACTTCCACGCGTTGTCGACGAGGTTGTCGATGTCGATGATGACCTGGTTGCCGCCGATCTTCGCGGCGGTGTAGAGCATGTTCCAGAGCTGGTAGTACGGCCCCTTCTGCCCGGGGTAGGCGAACAGGAGGATGCCTTCCTTCTTCGCCGTCTCGCCGAGCGCCTTGAACTCCTCCCACGTCTCGGGGAGCGTCCAGCCCTTGGCGGCGAAGAGCTTGGCGTCGTACCAGAGCGCGCGGTGCGACACCGTGTAGTTCAGGATCAGGTCCTGGCCGTTGAGCTTGGCGTTCTCGATGGCCGCGGGGGTGATGGTGTCGCGGATCTTCTTGCTCGGGTCGTCGACGGAGGGGGCGTCCCACAGGGGGGTCAGGTCGGCCAGGTGGCCCTCGGCGGCGAGCGCGGCCAGGTCGAGCGCCTCGGGGCCGGAGTTGTTGACCACGTCGGGCACGTCGCCGCTGAGGAAGCGGGGGCGCAGCTGGGTGCCGATGTTCTGGGTGCCCACGTGCTTGATCTGGACGCCCGCGTGCGCCTTGGCGTAGAGGGGCTCGTGGACGTCCTTGGCGTAGGAGTCGCCGTAGCCGCCGCTGAAGATGACCACTTCGAGAGGCTTCTTGGCGTCCACGCCGAGCGGGTTGGCCGCCGAGACCAGGTTGGCGGCGGCCGCGCTCGCGCCGGCCGACGCGGCGGGCTCGGCGCCGCCGCCGGTCGCGCAGGCGGTGAGGAGGCCCGCGCCTGGGCCTGCGGCGAGGGCGGTGAGGCCGATCCGGCGCAGCAGCTGGCGCCTGGTGATCTCTCCCGGGTGGGTCATGAGGTCTCCCGATTGGATCAATTAGGAAAGTTTCCTAAACGTTGGCCTGAAGGTACGGACGGCCGACGACCTGGGTCAAGACCTCGAGACGCAGCTGTGACCTAGGGAGGCCACACCGTGATGATGGGGAGACCGATGAGGTGACCCTACCCGCCGAAGTGGGCCCGGGTCTCGGCGAAGGCCTGGTCGGTGCCCTCCAGTGCGCGCGCGACGTCGGCTTCGGAGTGGGCCGCCGACATGAACCAGTTGTGCCACGGGTGCACGTAGACGCCGTTGCGCAGGCAGGCGTCGCTCCAGTGCATCGCCACGGACAGGTCGGCGTCGCCGTCGAAGCTCAGCCAGGGGATGGTCACGGGCCCGGTCTGGTTGACGGTGAACCCGTGGGCCTTGGCCTGGGCGTACAGACCCTCCCGGAGCTGAGTACCCGAGCTGGTCATGGTCGCGATGGCGTCGGTGTCGCGCAGCGTCTCGATGGTCGCCTTGGCGGCGGCCATCGCGACCGCCGAGAACCAGAACGAGCCGGTGGAGTAGAGCGTCTGGGCGGGGCCGCGCAGCGCGTCGGTGCCGGTGACGGCGGCGATGGGGTAGCCGTTGGCCATGGCCTTGGACCAGGCGGTCAGGTCGGGCCGCACGCCGTACTGCTCCCATGAGCCGCGCAGGTCGATGCGGAAGCCCGCGCGCACGTCGTCGATGACCAGCGCCGCGCCGAGCCGGTCGGCGAGGGCGCGGGCGCCGCGGGCGAAGGCCGGCTCGACGAGCTCCTGGTCCTCGAAGGAGTCGTGCTTGAAGGGCGTGACGATGATCGCGGCCACGTCGCCCTCGACGGTCGCCGCCGCGGCCTCCAGCGAATCGAGACTGTTGTAGGTGAACTCGACGAGGTCCGCGCGCTCGTTGGGCGTCGTGCCAGCCGGGGAGGGCGTGCACCAGGGGTCCGCGCCGTGGTAGGCGCCGTGCGCCATCAGCACCTTGGTACGGCCGGTCGCCGCGCGGGCCACCATGAGCGCCTGGGTGGTGGCGTCGGTGCCGTTCTTGGAGAACATCGCCCAGTCGGCGCTCGGGATGGTGTCGACGAGCAGTTCGGCCAGCTCGACCATGATCGGCCCTGGCCCGTTGAGGCAGTCGCCCTCGGCGAGCTGGCGGGCGGCGGCCTCCTCGACGGCGGGGTGGCGGTGGCCGAGCACGACCGGGCCCCACGAGCACATGAAGTCGATGTACTCGCGGCCGTCGACGTCCCACTGCCTGCAGCCCTCGCCGCGGGCGAAGAACTGGGGGTAGCCGGGGGCGAAGATGGCGGCGTTGAGGTGACCGTACATGCCGCCGGGGATGACCTGGCGGGCGCGCTCCCTCAGCTCGGTGTCCTTCACGACAGTCCTTTCAGGGTGGAGTCCAGGTCGGTGAGGCCGGCGTCGGAGCCGAGGCCGGTGGCGACGCGGGCGGCGGCGGCGGTGCCCCAGCGGGCGGAGGTGACGGTGTCGTGCCCGTGCAGCAGGCCGGTGAGGAAACCGGCGCAGTAGGCGTCGCCGCACCCGGTGGTGTCGCTGACCTCCACCTGCAGGGCGGGCACGCGGGTCGCGCCCTCGGCGGTGACGACCAGGCTGCCATCGGCGCCGAGCGTCACCAGCACGCCGACGGCCCCGTCGGCCAGCAGCGCGGCGGCGGCCTCCTCGACGGTGGCGGCGCCGGTCATGGCGAGGGCCTGGGAGGCGTTGGGCAGCACGTAGTCGACGTGCGGGACGAAGGCCCGCGCCATGCCCAGCAGGTCGGGCATCTCCGACAGCAGGTCCATGGTGACGATCGTCCCTTGGGCCCGCAGTTCGTCGAGGAGCGCGAAGAAGGCGGGGTCGCCGAGGCCGAAGGTGACGTCCATGCCGCCCAGGTGGACGCCCCGAGCGCCGCGCAGCACGTCGAGGTCGAGGTCGGCGAGGGTGACGCTCAGGTTCGCCCCCGGCACGTGGAAGCTGGGCCTGCCGCCGTCCGGTCTGATCGGCAGGATGGAGGCGGCGGTCTGCTCCCCCGTACGGCGGGCGAGCCCCGACACGTCCACGCCGTGCCTCGACATGATCATGACCAGGAAGTCGCCCAGCTCGTCGTCGCCGATCGCGCCCATGGACGCGACCCGGTTGCCGAGCTTCACCAGGTCGACGGCGGTGCCGGCGGCGGCTCCCGCGGCGGTGAGACGGATCTGGTCGACCAGCACGGTGTCCTGGCCCGCTGGGATGGTCTCGACCGGCCGGGTGAGGACGTCCACGATGTGCACGCCCACGGTCACAACGCTCATGGCCGGTAGTAGACAGACGTCCGACTAAAAAGTCAATAGACTTGGGGCATGCCGAAGATCGTTGACCACGAGGAGCGCCGCCGCGAGGTGCTGTCCGCCGCGAGCACCGTCATCGTGCGCGACGGGATCGACGCCGCGACCAGCCGCGCGATCGCCAAGGAGGCGGGCCTGTCCAACGGCGTGCTCGGCCACTACTTCGCCGACAAGGACGAGATCCTGCTGTCGGCGCTGCGTCATTCCCACCGGCGCATCCGCGCCCGCATCACCCAGCGGGTCGAGGGCCTGACGGGGCTGGCGGCGCTGCGGGAGGTGCTGCTGGACAACCTTCCGCTCGACGCCGAACGCGACCAGGAGACCCGGCTCGAGATCAGCTTCTGGAGCCGCAGCCTGGCGGTGGAACGGCTGGCCGAGGTGCAGCGGGCCGAGGCGGCCGAGCTGCGCGCCGCCGTACGGGAGCTGCTGGAGCAGGCCCGCGCGGCGGGCGAGATCGGCGTGGGCGACGACCTCGACGTGGTCGCCGAGCGGCTGCTGGCGCTGGTCGACGGGCTGAGCCTGAGATCGTTGCTCTACCCCGACCGGCTGGGGCGGGCCGAGCTGGAGCGCGTCATGATCACCACCCTGGAGGCACTGTGACCGCGGTCGACCTGCTGAGGCAGCAGCTCTGCGAGTACGGCAGGCGAGCCGTCGAGCTGGGCCTGGTGCTCGGCACGTCGGGCAATCTGAGCGCCCGCCACGACGACCTGGTGGCGGTCACCCCCGCTGGGGTCGCGCTCGACCGGCTGACCCCCGAGCTGTGCCCGGTCGTGGACGTCGACGGCTACCTGGTGGAGGGCGGCACGCAGCCCTCGTCCGAGACGCCCATGCATCTGGCGATCTACGCCTCGACCGCCGCGCGGGCCGTGGTGCACACGCACTCGGTGTTCGGCACCGTCGTGGCCACCACGATGACCGAGCTGCCGCCCGTCCACTACAACGCGCTGATGCTGGGCGGGGTGGTGAAGGTGGCCGAGTACGCCACCTACGGCACGCCCGAGCTGGCCGCCAACATCAGGTGCGCGATGGAGGGCAAGCAGGCGGCACTGATGGCCAACCACGGCGGCGTGACCATCGGCGCGACGATGGCCCAGGCGTTCGACGCGGCCCGGCTGCTGGAGTGGCTGTGCGAGGTCTACGTGCGCGGGCTGTCCGTCGGCAAGCCCGTGGTGCTCACCGACGAACAGCTGGCCGCGGTGGTCGAGCGGTCACTCAACCCGCCGACGTTCCCGCGCCGCGACACATGAGCGGGGCGGCGGTGACCGCCGCCCCGCTGACGATCAGCCGAGCGCGGCCTTCTCGGCCAGGCCGAGCGGCAGGCTGCCCGAGCCCGCGATCCGGTCGTGGAACTCCTTCAGCGACCCGGTGAACGAGCCCCTGATCCGGTCGATCTCCAGCGCGCCCGTCAGGTAGGAGGGCGCCTGGGTGGGCCACGCGCAGTAGCGGTTGACCTCGCCCTTGGCCGTCTCGGGCGAGAGCGAGGAGTTGGCCAGCATGTACGCCTCGGCGTCCGCGATCGACATGTCGTCGCAGTGCAGGGCGGTGTCGACGACCATGCGGGCGGCGCGGAAGATGCGCGCGTCGAGGTAGCCGAGCTCGGTGGCGGGGGTGTCGAAGTAGCCCTGCTCGTTGATCATCTTCTCGACGTAGAGGCCCCAGCCCTCGTTGAAGTACGGCGTGCCGAGCACCTTGCGGATGGTCCTGGGGTTGCCCGCCTTGTGCGCCAGGTGCCAGTGGTGTCCGGGGTAGGCCTCGTGCACGGAGATCGCGGGCATCTGGAAGCGGCTGTTGGTGCGCAGGCGCTGCCGTACCTGCTCGTCGGTGAAGCCGTCGGGGGTGTAGGGCACGAAGAAGTAGCCGCGCCGCGAGCTGGTCAGCGGCGGCGGCGCGATGTAGTGCGCGACCGACAGGATCGGCCTGTTGTACTCCGCCGACGGCAGCACCAGGCACTCCTCCCCCTCGGGGAAGGTGACCAGGTCCCGCTCGCGGACGAAGTCCCTGGCCCGCTGCGTCTCCGCCTCGTACTCCTCGCGCATGGCCGCGAGCGTCGGCGGGTGGTCGTCGGCGAGGGTCGCCAGCGCCGCGTGCCAGTCGTCCGAGCCGTCGAACCTGCGCGCCAGCTCCTTCATCTGGCCGTCGAGCAGCGCGACCTGCTGCCTGCCCCGCTCGTGCAGCCCTGCGGCGCCGTACCCGAGCAGTTCCTTCTCGGTCAGCAGCGTGGAGTAGAGCTTCTCCCCCATGCGCCAGCTGCCGCCCGCCGTGAAGTTCTCCAGGAAGACGACGACGTCGTCGAAGGCGTCGGCCGCGGGCCCGGCCGCCGCGACGAACCTGGCGCGCGCCGCCTCGTCGGCGATCATCGCGGGGATGGTGCGGGTGATCAGCCCCCTGGCCGTGCGGGCCTGGCCGAGGGCGCGCTGCACCTGCAGGTCGGCCGCCAGGTCAGGGTCGAGGTTGGTACGGCAGGCCGCCAGCACGCCCGGCACCTCGCCGAGCTGCGCGACGGCCGCCTCGACCAGCTCGTGTTCAGGCTTGAGCGCCCGCTGGAACGGCACGAACAGCGAGGAGAAGATCCCGCCGAGGTAGGCGGTCGGGTCCCTGCGCCACCACGGCCATGTCGCCAGGGCCAGTTCGCCGCGCAGGTGGGCGACGGCCAGGTCGCGGTCGATCTCGTCGTCGAGCGTGGGGGTCTCCCACGTCGCGAGCCGGTCCAGCCATGCGGCCTGCTCGCGCTCGTAGGCGAGCAGGCCCTCGGCCGTGTAGTCACCGAGCGTCCTGTCGTAGCCGTCGGCGCCGAGGAGGGTGGCCGAGATGGGGTTGCGTGTGAAGTACCAGTTCAGAAACTCATCCACGTCCGCACCATATCCTGGTCAAATGCCGCTACAGATCACCGGCGCCCTGGGCGACCCCGACCTCATCAGGCTCCCCTGGGAGCTCCCTCTCGCGGAGTGGCCGGCCCATCACCTGGTCGACCTGCCGCGCGGTATCTCCCGCCACGTCGTGCGCTTCGCCAGGCTCGGCGGGAAGGTGTACGCGATCAAGGAGATCAGCGAGCGGTACGCCAAGCGGGAGTACAAGCTGCTGTGGGATCTGGCCAGGCACGACGCGCCTGCCGTGGAGCCTGTGGCGTACGTGACGGGCAGGGACGAGGGCCTCGACTCCGCGCTCATCACCAGGCACCTGCAGTTCTCGCTCCCCTACCGGGCCGTCATGTCGGGCACGCTGCGCCCCGACACCCTCACCCGGCTGCTCGACGCGCTGGCCGTCCTGCTGGTGCGGCTGCATCTGAACGGCTTCTACTGGGGCGACTGCTCGCTGTCGAACACGCTGTTCCGCAGGGACGCCGGATCCTTCGCCGCCTACCTGGTCGACGCGGAGACCGGCGAGATGCACCCGATGATCAGCGAGGGCCAGCGGCTGCAGGACATCGAGGTCGCCTACACCAACCTGTTCGGCGAGATGCTCGACCTGGAGGCGGGCGGGCTGCTGCACCCGTCGGTCGACCCGTACGACACCGCCGAGCAGATCACCGCGCGCTATCACCGGCTCTGGGAAGAGATCACCCAGGACGAGATCATCGAGGAGGTCGACTGGCACAAGGTGGAGAACCGCATTCGCCGCCTCAACCTGCTCGGCTTCGACGTGGCCGAGATGATGGTGCGCCGCAAGATCGGCACGGGGCGGCTGATCGTGCGGCCCAAGGTCGTCGACGCCGGCCACCACCAGCGCAGGCTGCTGCGCCTGACCGGCCTCGACACCGAGGAGAACCAGGCGCGGCGGCTGCTGAACGACCTCGACGGCTTCCGCGTGGCCAAGGGCCTGCGCCACGAGGACGAGGCGATCGTGGCGCACCGGTGGCTGGCCGAGGTCTTCCAGCCGACGATAGAGGCCATTCCCGAGGCGTTGCGGCGCAAGCTGGAGCCGGCGCAGCTCTTCCACGAGGTGCTCGACCACCGCTGGTTCCTGTCGGAGAAGGCCGGGAGCGATGTGGGGCTCCCGGCCGCCGTCCGGTCGTACGTCGAGACCGTGCTGGTCCACAAGCCCGACGAGAAGGCGCTGCTGCCCGACGAGCCTCAGTAGGCCACAGTGATCCTGCGGCGCGGGTGCTCGGCCTTCTCCACCTCGTCGGCGATGGCCACCGCGAAGTCCTCGGCGCTGATGAAGCTGTTGCCCTGCTCGTCGGTGAGGAGCTGGTCGCCGCCGACGCGGTAGGAGTCGGTGCGCTCGCCCGGCTCGATCACCGCGGCGGGGGCGACGTAGGTCCAGTCGAGGTCGGCGATCTCCCGGTAGAGCGCGAGAGCGGCGCGCTGGGAGAGCGCCTCCTTCTTGTAGATCTGCGGGAAGTCGGGCGTGTCGACGAGGTCGAGGCCGGGCGCCACTTCCAGGCCTCCCGCCCCGCCCACGGTGATCAGCCGCCGGACACCGGCCTCGCGGACGCCGTCGATCAGGGCCCTGGTGGCGGCCAGGAAGGGCGCCTCGGGCTCAGAGCCGTCGCGCGGCGGGGCGATCGCGGAGATCACCACGTCGTAGCCCTTGGCGAGCTCGCCCGCCTGCGTGACGTCGCCCTTGACCGGGCCCGACCTGCTGACGCCGGTGACCTCGTGGCCGCGATTGCCCAGCTCAGCGGCGATGCGCTGACCGATCATGCCGGTCGCGCCGAAAAGTAGGATCTTCATACCCCCAATGGTATCCATTGGATACTGGTTACTTCATCGTGCTATAGGTACCTTATGGATACTGGCGATGCCTTCGACATGAACTGCCCGACTCGGCTGGTTCTCGACCGCATCGGCGACAAATGGTCGGTGCTCGTCCTGCTGAGCCTCGCCAAGGGTCCGATGCGCTTCACGCAGCTACGCGACCGCGTCGGCGGTGTCACCCCGAAGGTACTGACCCAGACGCTGCGCGCCATGGAGTACGACGGGTTGCTGACCAGGACGGTCTACGCCGAGGTCCCGCCCAGGGTGGAATACACGCTCACCGACCTGGGCCACTCCCTGCACGAGCCGGTCTCCGCGGTCGCCCGGTGGGCCGAGACCAACATCTACCGGATCCTCAGCAGCAGAGAGGCCGCCGATCACGCACAGTGATCTCTCCCCCACGGGATGGTATTTCTCCGCCCGGGATGAAGATATCCATCACCGACACCTTCCGGTACGGCTGAAGCCTTCATAGCCTGGCTCGGTGCGTCCGCTGGAAAGCCTCCTCACCGGGCTGGCGGGAGTGTGCTCGTCCGGCGCCCTGCGCGTGGGCCGATCCGGCGTGGTCTACCTGCTCGAAGGCAAGGTGACCTACATGGAGAGCGCCGAGACCCCGGGCATCGAGGAGCTGCTCACCGGCGGCGGGCTGGTCAGCGCCACCGACCTGGATCGGGCCGTGGCCCGGCGCGAGGGCGGCGAGCCGCTGTTCGGCGAAGGGCTGCTGACGCGCGAGGACCTGGCCGGGCACCTGCGCAGGGCCGTGCTCGACGCCGCGCTCGTGCTGTTCGGCATCGACAACGCCAAGCCCAAGTTCCAGCCGAGCGAGCGTCACTGGCTGGGCCCGCACTGGCACTTCGAGGTCGACGAGCTCATCGCCGAGTGCGGGCGCAGGAGCACGGAGCTGGATGACGTCTGGCCCTCCGACGAGCTCGACGCCGCACCCGTGGTCCCCGTCCCCCGGCTGCCCGGCGAGCGCGTCACGCTCACCGACCGCCAGTGGGAGGTGCTGGTCCACGCCGACGGCAGCGCGACGCCGCTCGAGCTGGCCAGGCGGCTGGACCGGACGGCGCACACGGTGCTGCTGGCCGTACGGGAGCTGGCGGCGGCCGATCTGCTGGTCAAGCCCAGGCGGATGCCGGAACTGCCCAAGCGCGTCGCCAAGCCCCCCGGCACCGAGGTGCGCCACGAGCCGGCCGACCTCAGTCTGCTGCGGCGACTGAAGAGCGCTCTTGAAGATCTTTGAACCCTCCCCCAGCTGAACCAGGGGATTCCTGGCTCAGGATGCCCCGCAGGTCAGCGACCAGCAAGGTCTTACTCCCTCAACGCCAGCCGGGACGGAACCTGCCCGGTTTGGTACAGCAAGCTTGGAGACGCATGTGCCGTCTTGGTTCTCGATCAGCACGTGCGGGAGGCTTGGTTCTCGCAACCCGCGGACGCGACTCTACTGGACGCCTATCCGCCCTGGGGGAAAATCAGCTGTTCCTGCCCCGCTCCGCAAGAGTCCCGACTCCCCGGGCCCACTCGATCGCGGTCTGCCGGTCGGGGGCGGGAGGGGAGAAGAGCGCGGCCATCGCCTCGGGGGTGGGCGGGCCCGCCTCGGGGCTGGGCGTCGACATGATGGAGGTGAGCGTGAGCACCCTGTCCGGGTGCGCGATGGCGAGCGCCTGGGCGATCATGCCGCCCATCGAGACGCCCAGCACGTGGGCGGCCGGCCAGCCGAGCGCGTCCATCAGGCCCGCCGCGTCGGCGGCCATGTCACTCAGCAGGTACGGCGCCGCCGTACCGGAGTTGAGGTCGGGCACGCCCGCCTCGGGGAAGTGGGTGGAGAGCCCCACGTCGCGGTTGTCGAAACGGACGACGTGGTGGCCCCTCCTGGCGAGCAGTTCGCAGAACTCGTCGTCCCAGTGGACGAGCTGGGAGCCGAGCCCCATGATCAGCAGGAGGGGCCGGTCTTGGGGGGCGCCGAACTTGTCGTAGGCGATCTCGATGCCGTTGGCGTCGGCCATGAGCGTCATGCGAAACAGAATTCCATTCTGTTTCGCATGACGGCAAGGGGTTCTAGCGGGAGATGACCTTGCGTGCGCTGCCGTGTCGCGACCTCGGTGGTCCTAGCGGGAGATGACCTTGCGCAGGTGGCCGCGGCCCAGGTAGCCGGCGCCACCGACGATGGCCAGGCCGCCGATGAGGGCGAGCGCGGTGCCGGTGTGGCCGTTCTCGTCCTTGGTCTCGGTACGGGCGGCGGTGGTCGTGGTGCCCGAGTCGAAGGCTGCGGGCTCGACGGCCGCGCCGCCCTGCTCGTCGCCCTTCTTCTCGTCCTTCTTCGCGACGACCTCGACCTTCTTGGCCTCGGCGGCCTTCTTCTTCTCAGCCACGGCGAGCAGGTCGACCGGCGGCTTGGCCGGGTTCCTGTCCTTGCGGCTCCACGCGCCGCTGGAGAAGGCGACCGGGTGGTTCTTCTTGCCCACGCCGTCGCCCCACTTGGTGATGACGTACTGGACCTTGATGTGGCCCTGACCGCCGTTGCCGTTCACCATCAGGCTGTTGGGGTTGAACCTGCCGCCGGTGAGGTCGGCGAAGGTCTTGGCGTCGAGGTCGAGCATGATGCCGTTGTTCGAGGGGTTGCCGGGGCCGCGGTCACCGACGAAGAACGGGGCCTTCTTGCCCTTGTAGATGACGTAGCCCTCGGTCATGAGGGGCCAGCTCGGGCTGGCGGCAAGGCCCTTGCGCATCGAGATGCCACTGGCGGGCAGACCGGTGTCACCGGCGCGGCCGGAGGCGTCGTCCCAGTAGTAGGAGGCGGTGGTGGATCCCTGGAGGAGGGTCCGCTGCTCGGTGGCCTGGCTGATGTCGGGGGCGGTGGGCTCGGCGAAAGCGGCGGCGGCGCCGGTACCGGCGGCGAGGGTGGTGGTGACGAGCAGGGCGGAAACGCGCATGCCGAAGCGGCGGGTCATGAAAGTCCTTTGTGCGAGGGATAGGGAGATCCGCGCTCAAATGAAGATCAGGCAAAGGCGTAGCCGGGCATGGGCCTGACAGTCGCTACGCAAAAAGGGAGCGCGAAGGAAGCGGGAAGAAGGCGCCGCTCAGTTCGGGGGGTGCAAGTACACGAGTATGGTCCTCTCCATCTCGCCTACCGGGTTAGCTGACGGGTTCGGGCGTGGAGATGCCCTACCGGCACTGGGCCGGATTCACCCCAAGGAGATGGGTCCCCGGTTCCCGCGTTCGCGGGATTCGGCGCCGACCGGCCGACTCTCCCTGGTGAAGAGCTCGGTCACCGCTCGGTAATGCAATGGACTCTAGGGGCAAACCACCCCAAAGGCAAAAGCAAAGCCATGAATCGGAAAGAAGATCTACCCTTTATCGTCACGATTCGACAGGCGCAGAAGGCACGGAAACCCCTGCGAAACAACGGGTTTCGCAGGGACCGGCACGGTAATTCGATCAATGGCGAAAAATCATGAAAAAGTCTTGGTTGAACGCCGGATTGGTCACGGCGTCGAGGGGCGCGGCCCCAGCGGTACGGGTCTGGTGGCGCGGCCCTGGCGGGGCGGCTTCGCTTTGCGCGGCCCTG
This sequence comes from Nonomuraea sp. NPDC059194, assembly GCF_042754765.1. Classification (NCBI taxonomy): domain Bacteria; kingdom Bacillati; phylum Actinomycetota; class Actinomycetes; order Streptosporangiales; family Streptosporangiaceae; genus Nonomuraea; species Nonomuraea sp. NPDC059194. The sequence goes on from NZ_JBHZBH010000042.1 coordinate 13,963, forward strand.
GCGGGCTTTGCTTTGCGCGGCCCTGGTGGGGCGGCTTCGCTTTGCGCGGCTTTGGTGGTGCGGCTTCGCTTTGCGCGGCCCTGATGGCGCGGCTTTGCTTGGCCGTACGGGGCGCCCCGTGTCCGCCGCGCCGCGGACACGGGGCGCGGTCCGTCAGACCTCGAGCTTCTCCTCGATCGCGCGCAGCCGGTGCCGCGCCATCGCGAGGTTGGCCCTGGCCCGGTCCAGCGCGAGGTAAAGGAACAGTCCCTTGCCGCCCCTGCCGGTCATCGGCCTGATGATGTGGTACTGGCCGGTCAGCGTGATGAGGATGTCCTCGATGGTGTCCTTGAGGCCGAGGGAGTCCATCGTGCGCAACTTGGCCTTGACGACCTCGGTGTTGCCCGCGGCCGCCACCTGCAGGTCCAGGTCCTTGGCTCCGCCCAGGGCGCCCAGCGCCATGCCGCTGCCGTAGTCGACCACGACGGCGCCGACAGCGCCGTCGATCGCCATCATCTCCTTGAGAGAGACGTCCATGCTGGCCATGCGTTTCCTCCGTGTGGATTGAGTCACTTTCGCGATGCGATGGCGGCGACGCTCGCCGCCGTCTTGCGACCCTCCAGTCGCAGCAGCCCGAGGTTGGTACCGGGCTCAGCCAGGACTGTGAGGACGATCGTGGGACCGGCCGCGTAGAAGGCGGCGAAGCCCGCGGTGCCCGAGATGAGGGTTTCCTCCAGGGCGCCCTTGCCTGCCATGACGGCCATGCGCTTGCTGAGCGCGAGCAGCGCGGCCGAGAGCGCCGCCGTCTGCTCGACGTTGCCGCTCGGCAGGTCGCTGGCGATGGTCAGCCCGTCCACGCTGCAGGCGATGCTCCCGCTGACGTCGGGAGTGCGTTCACGCAGGAGGACCATCTCTCTCAGCACCTCTTCCCGCAGCTCCACCGGTGGCCTCCTTCTGAGTGAGGGGAACCTCACGACAGCTCCTCCAGCGCCTTCTTCAGCCGGATCAGCAGGTTGATGTCGGTCGGGTCCGCGGTCACCACGGGCCCGAGGGGCAGCGTCGGAGCCTCGGGGCTGGGCCGCGGCCGCGGCTCCTCGGCCCGGCCGAGCCGCCTGGGCAGCACCGGCCGCGCCATGCCCTCCAGACGCGCCACCCCCTCCGCACGCGCCACCCCCTCCGTGCGCGCCATCCCGTCCGGGCGTGCCATGCCGTCCAGGCGTGTCATCGCCTCCGCGCGCGACATCTCGTCGGGGCGCGCCATCCCGTCCGGACGCGCCATCCCGTCCGGGCGTGCCGTACCGACTGGGTGTGGTGTGCCTTCGGGGTGCGCGCCTTCGGGGTGCGCGAGCAGGCCTGCCGCCGCCAGCCGCCGTACGGCCAGCAGCGTCGAGTAGCCGGGCCTGCCGAGCCGCATGGCCAGCTCCAGCGGGGTGGCGGCGCGGTCGGCGTGGACGAGGATCTCCCACTGCAGGTCGTTCAGTACGACGCGGTGGCCGGGCAGCCGTCTGACCGGCGTCACGGGGGCGGTGTCCACCTCGGCCGACGGCCAGATCCCTGCCAACTGAGCCCTCCTCCGCCCGCACTCCCGGACGACCTCCTCGACCTCGAAGTACCAGTGGGCCCCCAGCCAGTGCCGTTCCCCCGGCCGGAACTTGGGCCGCGTCCCCGTGACGGGCAGCAGGAAGTAGGCCGCGTCGAGCACCGCCCCGAGCACGCAGTGCTGCAGCTCGCCCTTGGTGAGCATGCCGTCCTCGACCAGGCGCGCGCCGCCGCCCTCCCGTTGCGCCCTGCGCAGGGCGGGCGCCGACACCCTGCCGCTGGCGATCAGCACGTCCTCGGCCCTCGGCGTGTCGGCGCACTCCATGTAGGTGACCCGGCCGGCGTCCATGAAGATCGCTCCGGCCCGCCCGACGCGCAGGGCGCCCGTCGAGCGTTCCCTCGCCAGTCCGGCGAGCAGCGTGTCCAGTGCGGGCATGTCACCTGGTCAACTGTCCTGAGATGGCCTGCAGGCGGTAGCGGGCCAGGGCGAGGTTGGCCCGTTCCTTGTCCAGCCGTACGTAGAGGACCAGCGCCCCCTCGAACGGCGTCGTCAGGTGGCGGATCAGGTGGTGGCCCTTGTCGGTGGTGACGAACAGCTCGTCGACGCGGATCGTTCCATCCGGGGAGGTCTGGGCGAACCCGTCCGTCGTGTGGCGCAGCGCCTCGCTCAGCGCCGCCGCCGCGCGTTCGGTGTCGAGGCCCTCGCCTCCGCTGGCGGCCACCGCCATGCCGCTGGTGTGGTCGACCACCATCGCGTCGAGGGCGCCGGGTATGGCCATGACCTCGGCCAGGCAGTCATCGAGTCCCAGCACGAAACCCTCCCTCACCATCGCGCTGACCGGGACAGCGTAGGAGGATGCGGGGTCGCTATAAGAAGGGACAAGCCCACGGTTATGGATATTTATAGCCAGAGGAGCGAAAAAGCCCTCCAGAGTGGCAAGGCTATTCCGCCACGCGACTATTGAGAATGTTTCTCATATTCTCTCGCCGTTGTGCTTCACCGCAGCTCGGCCCGAGGGTGAATCGTTTCAGCACAACAAAAAGCAGGGTGGGTACGGCATCGCCGTACCCACCCTGGAACCTGAGGCGTCAGCCGCCGCTCTTACGACGGAAGGTCCGCTTGCTCGAGGCGGGACCATGGGCGCCGTGAATCTTCGAGGGATCCTTTCCCTTGCCGCCCGCAACCGAGTCTGCGTGCGCGTTGTTCTTGCGCTCCAGCGCCTCGCGGAACTTCCGCTTCAGCTCATCCTCGGGAGCCTCGATGGGCTCGGGTTCCGCCGGTGTTTCAGCCATCAGGACCTCCTGGTCTTGGGGACACAGACAGCTTCGCACGAGGCCACGCACCACGCGAAACCGGTCTAGGCTTTTGACCATGACCTCCCTGCCGGAGCGCGACCCCCGCGAGATGCGCGCCGCCGACCTCGACCGCGAGCGCACCGCCGAGATCCTCCGTACCGCCGCGGGAGACGGGCGGCTGGGCATGGAGGAGTTCCACGAGCGGCTCGACCAGGTCTACACCGCCAAGACCTACGCGGAGCTCGACCTCCTCACCCACGACCTCCCCACTCCCTCGCCCTCGGCTCCCTTCGCCTCCTCGATGGCGTCGGGCTCCTCGATGGCATCGGACAAGGCGAGCGGCGTCGCGGTCGGTGTCATGGGCGGCTTCAAGCGGACGGGCATCTGGCGGGCGCCGCGCCTGCTGACCGGCGTCGCGTTCTGGGGCGGCGGGAAGATCGACCTGCGCGACGCGGTGCTGAACGGCGGGCAGATCACGATCAGGGCGTTCGCCGTGATGGGCGGGATCGAGATCGTCGTGCCCGAGGACGCCGAGGTCGACGTGACGGGCATCGGTGTCATGGGCGGCTTCGACCACGCCGCCGCGGGCGCCGGAGCACCGGGAGCGCCGCGGATCAGGGTCACCGGGTTCGCGTTCTGGGGCGGCGTCGACGTCAAACGCAAACGCCGCAAGCGCTAGGACCCCCCGGCCCCGCCCGCCGGGTCAACCGCCCGCTCTGAAAGAACCACGCCCCCTCCCGAAGCCGTCATCCGGGCCGATGCCCGGAGCAACCGCCCTACAGCAACATCTACCCGGACCCGTGCTGCGGACGAGGCACCGAGTTTGACCGGCTGCTAACCCGGGCGGTCGTTAGCGATTGCCGGTATGAGGCGATGGACGCGCTATGAGCGATATATCCCCGGGTACGGTGGCCTGGTTCGAGATCGGTACAACCGACGTCGAGGACGTCACGCGATTCTACGGCGGGCTGTTCGAATGGAGGTTCGAGCCGCGCTCGCCGGAGTACACCGAGATCGTCGCGCCGGGCGGGACGCGCCCGATCGGCGGGATCTTCACGCCGGGCGACGAGCTGAGCCTGTCGATCCTCACCCCGGACGTATCCGGGGACCTGGAGAAGATCCGGCTGGCCGGTGCCACGGTGGTGAAACCGGCGAGCGCGCCAGAGGGCGAGGGCATCGTCTACGCAAGGCTGCGCGATCCGCTGGGTAACCCGTTCACCCTGTACTCCGACGAGAGGCAGCAGCCGCTCGAGATCGTCGAAGGAGCGCTGGACGGCTTCGAGATCGGCACCACGGTGGTGGACACCACGAAGGGCTTCTACTTCGAGTGTTTCGGCTGGACCTTCGACCTGGACCTGAACGCGCCTGAGTCGCCCTCCCCGGCGTCGTGCTACAACGTGATCAGCCGCGACCACCGGCGCATCGGCCGCCTGGTCGACCGCGGCCTGTACGGCAAGGACTACGCCATGCCGCTGTTCCGCGTCGCGGACGAGCAGAGCAGCGTGGAAAAGGCCAGGAGCCTGGGCGCCACCATCTATTCCGATCCCGACGACTCGGGGACGCGACTGCTGGACCCGCAGGGTAACCGCTTCGGCCTGACCACCGGCCGTTGACGATCACAGCACCAGCCAGCAACCGCCGGACCCTATCCTTGACCGGATATGCCGCACGCAGGGAGGGGCCCGTGGGGAAGGCCAACCGGGCCAAGCGCAAGGAACGGCCGCAGCCGCAACACCGGGACGAGCGCCACCGGGAGGACGTTCCGCAGGAGGAGAAGGCAGCCACCCCCGCTGAACTGATCGCCGCCGCCGTCGAGTTGCTCCGCCACGACGAGCAGGCGGGCTTCGACCAGTGCGCCGCAAGGCTCGCCGAGCAGGAGGGCGACGCTCCCGGCTGGGCCAGGACCGTCGACCGTGAGCTGATCGGCATGCTCACCCGGCTCCTGGCCACGCTCTGGCGGAACGGCTGGCAGCCGGCCGACGTGGTGCGCCTGGTCGGCCGGCGGCGCGACAAGAGCCACGCCGCGATGGTGACCGAGCTGATCGCCCTGGAACTGCGGGTCTACGCCCCGGCCACCCTCCTCGAGCGCTGGACGCCGTACCTGGAGGCGACCACCGGCGACCCGTTGGCCACGCCACGGGAGCCCCGGCTGCTCACCCTCACCCGCGCCCTCGAACTGCTGCAAACCCTGACGGCCTTCCCCCGGCTGGAACGGCTCGGCCCGATCCCCGGCCAAGCCCGCCGCGCCCCCACCGCGCCCCGCCCCACCGCGGACGGCAAGACCCTGACCCGCGTCCGCGCACTGCTGGCCAAGGCCGAGTCGACGCCGTTCGAGGCCGAGGCGGAGACCTTCACCGCGGCGGCACAGCGGCTGATGGCCAAGCACAGCATCGACCGGGCACTCCTCGACGCTCACGCCGACGCGGACCTCGACCGCCCGGCGGGCGTCAGGATCGGCGTCGACGCCCCCTACGAGCAGGCCAAGGCGACGCTGCTCTCGGTGGTGGCCGACGCCAACCGGTGCCGCGCGATCTGGAGCGAGGATCTCGGTTTCTCCACCGTCCTGGGGTTCGAGGCCGATCTCGACGCGGTCGAGCTGCTGTTCACCTCGCTCCTGGTCCAGGCGAACACCGCGATCGTGCAGGCGGGCACCAAGAAGCACGGCTCCGGCCGGTCACGCCCGCGCTCTTTCCGCGAGTCCTTCCTCCAGTCCTTCACCGCCCGGATCGGCGAGCGGCTCGACGCCGCCGCCACCGAGACCGTCCAGGCGGAGGCCGCCGCGCGCGGCACCGACCTCATCCCCGTGCTCGCCGCCCGCACGGCCGAGGTGGACCAGGCCGTGGAAGCGATGTTCCCCGAGCTCACCCACAGCCGGATGCGCGGCGCCTACGACAGCGAGGGCTGGGCCGCGGGACGCGCCGCAGCCGACCAGGCCCGGCTCGCCGTACGGGATCAGGTCGGATCCTGATCCCGTACGGCAGGCGCTAGCGCCGGTCAGGACCTCAGCGAGATCTCCGGGCTGCTCTCGTCCTCGATGAGGAAGCCGCCGGACTGGTGGTGCCACAACCGCGCGTAGGGCCCCTGGGCCTCGAGGAGCTGGGCGTGGCTGCCCTGCTCCACGATGCGGCCCTGGTCGAGGACGACGAGCCGGTCCATGCTCACCACCGTGCTCAGCCGGTGGGCGACCACGAGCGCGGTGCGGTCGCGCATCAGGCTCCACAGCGCCTCCTGGACGAGGACCTCGCTCTCCGAGTCGAGGGCGCTGGTCGCCTCGTCCAGCAGCAGGATCGGCGCGTCGCGCAGGATCGCGCGGGCCAGCGCCACCCGCTGCCGCTGCCCGCCGGAGAGCTTGACGCCGCGCTCCCCCACCAGCGTGTCGAACCCGTCGGGCAGCGCCCGCGCGAACTCGATGACGTGCGCCGCCTCGGCGGCCCGCAGGATCTCCGCCTCGCTCGCGCCCGGCCGGGCGAAGGCGATGTTGTCGCGCAGCGAGCGGTGGAACATGGCGGGGTCCTGGGGCACGTAGGCGATCAGGCTGCGCAGGTCGGCCTGGCGCAGCAGGGCGATGTCCTGCCCGCCGACAAGGATCCGGCCGCCCTGGATGTCCATGAGCCGCAGCAGCACGCGGGTGAGAGTGGTCTTGCCACCGCCGGAACGGCCCACCAGCCCGATCTTCGTGCCGCTGGAGATGTCCAGGTCGAGGCCGTCGAAGAGCGGCTCCTTGCCCTGGTGCGCGAAGACCACCCGCTCGAACCGCACGCCCGCGTCAGCGGGACGCAACGGCTGCGGGCTGGCCGCGTCGACCACTCGCGCCGGGGTGAGCAGCAGTTCGGTGAACTGCGCGGCCTCGGTGAGCACGCTCTCCAGGCGGCGGTAGATCTGGTTGAACTCGAACATCACGCCGGTGGCGCTGGTGTAGTAGGTGAAGGTGACCACGATCGCCTCCACCCCCAGGCCGCCGCGGAGCGCCACCGCCAGCAGCAGCCCTAGCGTGCTGGTGAGGATCGACAGCGGCGCGACGAGCATGTCCACCCGCAGGTTGTTGTAGTCCCACGAGCGCAGCGTGAGCTTGCGCTGCTCGACCAGGCGCACCCGGTGCTCGGCCGCCTCGCGCTCCTCCGCGGCGAAGGCGCGGACGGTGTCCATGTTCGTCAGCACGTCGGCGACGTGGCCGGAGACCCGCACCTTGGCCGCCTCCCGCTCGTCGACCAGCGCCTGGCGGCGCCGGATGAGCGGGGCCACCACGAGGCCGGTGAAGGCGATGAGCCCCAGCAGCACCAGGACCAGGACCGGGTGGTACTGCCAGAGCACCACCGAGGCGAACCCCAGCGGCACCAGCTTGGCGACGATCGCGAAGGCCATCAGGTCGCCGAACTCCTCGAACCCGGAGGAGAAGCTCAGCACCCGCTTGGTCAGCGAACCGGCGAAGTTGTCGTGGAAGAAGGCCGCGTCCCTGGCCATCAGCTCGTCCATGCCCACCGCGCCCAGCCGCTCGATGCCGCGGGCGTCGGTCCGGTTCAGGAAGTGCAGCCCGACCCGCCACCACACCTCACCGGCCAGCAGCATGGCGCCGAATCCAAGCACGTACGGCAGGAGCGTTCCGAGGGTGCCCTCCCCGCCTCCGGCCAGATGCCCGACCAGCCCGCCCACCGCCAGCGGCGCCAGGTAGTACAGGCAGATGTTCCCCAGCGCCGGCGAGATCAGCGCGGGCACCGCGACCGGCCACTGCCGGCGCAGCTCGCGGCTGTAATAGCTGAGCGCCAGCAGGACCGCGGACTTCCTCCCGGCGTCCTTGACCGTTTCCACCGCCGCCACCTCTCCGTCATCGGCGACACCCTCGCCAATGGTGACGGCCCGACTACAGCTCAGGCCAACGGTTTTCCGGCGGCGGCCTCTTATGAACAAAAAACCAAACTGTTCATATGGAGATATGATGCCCCAGCCTTCTCAGACGCGGAGCGGGCGCGGATCACCGGGCAGCTGCTCGACGCGGCTACCCGCCTGTTCGCGGCGCAAGGCCTGCGCAAGACCTCCTTCCAGGAGCTGACCGCTCCGGCGGGGATCGCGAAGACCTCGTTCTACGCCTTCTTCGGCTCCAAGGAGGACCTCTACTTCGAGGCCGGAGATCCGCCGTCGGGTCATCGAGGAAGGGCTCCACCGGGACAGACCCGGGCCTGCGAGAGGTACAGCCGCGCGGCCGTACGCCCGAAATGCAGTTCCTCGGCCAGGGCCAGGAAGACGTCGATGTCCCACAGCTCCACCGACCAACCCCCTCTACATTCGTAGAGTACGCTACGGCCATAGCGGGGGCAGTCGCCGGACCTCAGGCGAGCTGGATGGCCAGCGATCCAGCGACCAGCAGGCAGAGGCCGATCACCCGCTGGGCGGTCAGGGCGCTTCGCGGGAGCCGGAACAGGCCCCGGTGATCGATCAGCGCGGAAGTGGAACGACGGGGCAGGATGAACGAGACGACCGACGATCAGGACTTCGGGGTCAGCACCACCACCGCCGTGCGGGCGCTCAACGAGCTGGTCACCGAGGGCTTCCTGGTCCGGCAGCGCGGCCGGGGCACCTTCGTGGCCGACCGCCCGGCCCCCTCCTCCTCCGCCGCCCCGCGCGAACGCTCGATCGCCCACGTCATGTGCGGGAGCGGCCCGCACAACTCCGACGTGGTCGGCGGCATCGAGTCGGTCTCCGCCGAGCTCGGCTACCGCATGTTCCTGTCCAACTCCGGCGCCTCGGCCGCCGCCCAGGAACGCGCCCTGCGCCAGGCGCTCGACACCGGGGCCTAAGGGGTGATCCTCTACCCGCTCGACGAGCGCACCGAGTCGCCCGCCCTGGCCGAGCTGCGCCTGGTCGACCGCTACCTGCCCGACTTCCCGCCTGACGCGGTGCTCTTCGACAACTACTCCATCGGCTACCGGCTGACCGAGTACCTGTCGGCAAGGGCCACCGGCGCATCGGCACACTCTGGGACGAGATCGACGTCACCAGCGTCCGCGAGCGCATGACCGGCCATGTGCAGGCGCTGCGCACGCTCGGCGTGCCCGTGCACCCGGAGCTGACCGCAATGGTCTCCTACTACAAGCAGCCCGAGCTACAAGCAGCCCGAGGCGCGGCGGCACGACCTGCTCGCCACCCGCCTGAGCCGGAGCAACCCGCCGACCGTGCTGCTGTGCGCCAACGGCTTCGCCCTGGCCGCCGCCGCCCGCGACCTGGCCGGGATGGGGGTGGAGGTGCCCGGGCAGATGGAGCTGGCCGGGATGGCCGACGCCGGGCCCTTCGACCTGCTGAGGCACGCCCGGCCCGCCTGGGCGCGCGTGCCGAGTGGTCGGTGGCAGGCCCGTCTTGGCGGGCGTGTCCTGACATGTCTGGACGGGCCCGTCCGCCGGTGAGACAGTCGGCGGATGGCGCTCGATCTCGACGAGTGGATGACCCGCCTGTTCGTCCTCGGCATCGACGACGACTTCCTCGACGACCCCGCCGACAGCGTCGCCGTGATCACCGAGTTCCTCGCCCGCCCCGAGCGGGCCCTGGAGAACTACACTCCCGACGAGGTCAACAGCGGCCTGTGGCACCTGGCCGGCAACTCCGAGCTCTTCTTCGAGCTCTACCACCCGGCCGTGCCCCTGCCCGCCCGCCTGGCCTGCGCGGCGGGCATCCGCGAGCTGTACCGGCGGCTCTTCGAACCACACTGCGCGAGCGTCCTCGGCCACGACGACTCGCCGGGCCACACGCCGCTCAACTCGATCTGCTACATGTGGTGGGACACCCTCTCCACCTGGGGCCGTCCGAACGACCCCACCGCCCACCCGATCGACCAGGCCCTGCTCGCGGTCATGCGCGACACCCTCACCTCACCCAACGAGGCCTGCGTCGAGGGCGCGCTGCACGGCCTGGGGCACTGGCACGACAGCTACCCCGCCCAGGCCGAGAAGATCGTCGTGGACTACCTCGCCACCAAGCCCGTGATCAGCGAACCGCTCTACTACTACGCGCACGCCGCCAAACTCGGCCGCGTGATGTGACCGACCGCTCCGCGTAGAAGGTCGTGTTGCCCTCCACGGCGTTGCACATCCGGGCCTCGGCCTCGTGCGGCTGACCATGACGGTGATCTACGCGGGGCTGCACGATCCGCGCTGAGCCGGCCTCTGAACCTGTGCTTGCCGTACGGGCTCTAAGCTCTGCTCCCGTGGCGGACAAGCGCGAGACCGAGGTGGGCCGGAGTTCCGGGAGCGGGGAGCGTCCTTCATGACCCACCCCATCTCCCGGCGATCCGCCCTGCTGGGAGCCGCCGCCGTCGCCGGGCTCGCGCTGACCGGCGCCCCCGCCGAGGCGAGCGCGAGCGCCTTCCGAACCGCACGGCGGCGCTGGGTCGATCTGATGGCCGCCGACCCCACCAGGCTGGACGGCTCCGCCAACGCGGTCTGGCGCAAGCTGGACCCCGACCCCCGCCGCCCGAGCCTGTGGCGGGACCTCCCACTCGGCAACCCGGCGACCGGGAACTTCAACCGCTCCTACAACCGGCTGCGCACCCTCGCCCTGGGCTGGGCGACACCGGGCACCCGCATGCACGGCGACCGGCGGGTGGCCGAAGGGGCCGTCAAGGCCCTGGACTTCCTGCACCGCCACGCCTACAACGAGCACCTCGACCGGCGGGGCAGCAACTGGTACTGGTGGGAGATCGGCGTGCCCAGGTCGCTGACCGACACCTGCGCCCTGCTGTACGACGCCCTCCCCGACGACCGCCTGGCGCGCTGGTTACGCCCGCTGCGGCGCTGGTGCCCGGACGCCGACCACCGAGTGAGCATGCCGTCGGTCGTCGAGACCGGCGCCAACCGGGCGGGCAAGGCCATGGCGGTGGCGATGCACGGCGTGCTGACCCGCGACCCCCGCCTGATCAAGCTTGCCAGGGACGGCATCTCCGACCGGCGCGGCGGCGGCCGGTGGAGCCTCCTGCGCCTGACCAAGGGGCCGGGCGACGGTTTCTACCGCGACGGCTCCTTCATCCAGCATGACCTGTTCCCCTACACCGGCAGCTACGGCGTCGACTACCTGGACGGGCTCGCCAAGCTGATCACCCTGCTCTCCGGCTCGCCATGGGAGATCACCGATCCGGACGTGGCGAACGTCTTCGACATCGTGGACCGCTCCTTCGTCCCGATCATCTTCGACGGCCTGATGATGGACGGCCTGCGCGGCCGCCAGATCAGCGTCCAAGGTCACCGCGACCAAACCTCGGGCCAGCGCGCGATGGAGGCCATCCTCCACCTGCTCCCCGCCGCCCCGGCCGGGCACGCCGAGCGCTGGCGTCCGCTCGTCAAGGGCTGGCTCACCCGCAACCCCGCGCTCACGCCGCCGTCCGGCGCGGGCCCCATCCTGACCGACCCCTCCGTGCCCGTCGGGCCGCGCACGGTCGGCACGTACGTCTTCGCCGACATGGACCGCGTCGTGCACCGCCGCGCCACCTGGGCGTTCGCGATCTCCATGTCCTCCTCGCGCATCGCCGCGGTCGAGGGCATGAACCGGGAGAACCTGCACGGCTGGTACACCGCCGACGGCATGACCTACCTCTACACCGAGGACCTGACGCACTGGAACGACGAGCTCTGGCCCACCATCGACCCTTACCGGCTGCCCGGGACCACCGTGGACCGCCGCAGGCGCGCCGACCTCTCGCACGGCGCCCGCTACCGGCCGCCCACCCGGTGGGCCGGCGGCGTCGCCCTCGACAACCGGTACGGCGTGGCGGCCATGCAGGTGAACGCCGAGGGCTCGTCCCTGCGCGCCAAGAAGGCCTGGTTCCTCCTCGACGACACCGTCATCGCCCTCGGCGCCGGCATCACCGCCTCCGACGGCCGCCGCGTCGAGACCGTGGTCGAGAACCGCAACACCCACACCTCGCATCCGACGCTCACCCGCGGCGACGACTGGCTCCACCTGCCGGGCACGGCCGGTTACGTGCTGCTCGACTCCGCCCGCCTGAAGGTGATCCGCCAGAAGCGCACCGGCCGCTGGCGCGACATCGACCGCGGCGCCACCACCGGCGGCGACCGCGAGCGGCACACCCGGCACTACACCACGCTGCTGCTCGACCACGGTACCGACCCCGAGCGCGCCCGGTACGCCTACGCCGTCCTGCCCGGCGCCTCCGCCGAGGCCACGGCCGCCTTCTCTGCCCGTCCCCAGGTCGAGGTGCTCGCCAACTCCTCCAAGGTGCAGGCCGTCCAGGCCGGTGAGGTGCTGGCCGCCGTCTTCTGGCGGGCCGCCTCGGTGGCCGGCCTCACCGCGGACGGGCCATGCACGGTGCTGATCAGCCGGTGGGGCTCCTATGTCCGCCTCGCCGTCTCCGATCCGTCCAGATCGGTGAAGAAGGTCAGGATCACCCTGCCCTGGGCGGTCCAGTCCATCGAGGACGCCAGCCGTACCGTCCGGCTGCGAGGGCGCACCCTCACCGTGAAGGTAGGCGGCAGCCGCGGGCACGCCCACACGGCCACCCTCTGGCTGCCCCCTGGCCCGGTGCCACGCTTCCGGATGGAGCCGGTCTGACCGGGAACGTTCAGCCGGTCGCGACCCGGCGGAGGCAGCAAAGAAAGAAGCCCCAACTCGGTGATACCGAGCTGGGGCTTCTGTCAGGTGCGCCGCCAGGGACTCGAACCCCGGACCCGCTGATTAAGAGTCAGCTGCTCTAACCAACTGAGCTAGCGGCGCCTGCGGGGAGAAATATACCCGGCTTCGCGACGCGGGTCGAATCAGCGGCAATCAGGCCGCTCCTCCCCCGCCGACGAGCTTGGCGAAGACCACCGTGTTGTCGACGTAGTGCCTGGTCGTGGTGTTGAACGCGCCCCCACAGGTGATCAGCCGGAGGGCCGGGTAGCCCGGATCGCCGTACACCTTGCTCGCGGGGAAGTCGTCCTTCGGGTAGGTGGAGACCTTGGTGACGAGGAAGCGCAGCCGCTCGCCGTCCTTGCGGGTGACGTAGATCCGGTGGCCGGGCTCGAGCTGGTCGATCTTGTAGAAGATGGAGGGGCCCGTGGCGGTGTCGTAGTGCCCGAGAATGACGGCCGCGCCCTGGGCGCCCGGCTTGGGGCCGCCCTCGAACCAGCCGACCTTCCCCGTGTCGTTGAGCGGCGGGGCGGCGATCCTGCCCTTCTCCATGCCGACCCGGATGATGCGGGCGCCAAGGTTCAGGCTGGGGATCCGAAGAGTCGCGGGAGGGACGTCGGCGGCTTTGTCCTGGCGTCGGCGGGCCTTGTCGGCGCGCGCGGGCCCCATGACCGTGCCGTCCGTGGGACCGATGACCGTGCCGTCGGCGGACCCGACGGTGCCGTCGGCGGCCCTGGCTAGGTCTCCGTCGGCGGGCAGGTCGTCGGCGGGCAGGTCGCCGGGGGGCGTGTCGTCGAGGGGCCTGGCGGTCCGGTACAGCCTGACGAAGTCGGCCGAGGTGTTCCGGCGCCGCTCGTGCCCTCCCCGATGGGCGGCCTCGGCGCGCCGGTGCCTGTTCGCGTCCCGCCCAGGCTTGCGCGCGGGCTCAGGGGCCGCGGCCCGCCCGGCGTCCACGTGCGCGACGTGTGCGTGCGTGGCCTGCGCGGCCGTGGCGTGCACGTGAGTGGGGTGCGGGTGCGTGGCATGCGCGACGTGCGCGGGCGTGGCGTGCGCGGGCGCGACCTGCGTGGGCGCGGCGTGCGGGTGCGTGGCGTGCGCGGGCGCGACCTGCGTGGGCGTGGCGTGCGCGGGTACGGGGGCCAGCGCCAGGGGCGTGAGGGAGGCCGCCACGCCCAGGACGTGGCGGCCGATGAGGTATCCGATCATCACTTGCGGACAGTCGCCTTGGCCATGCCGCCGCCGCCGGTGTGCGGGCCATGGAAGCCGCCCTTCCAGGGGGGACCGCCGTTCCAGCAGTCCCCCCAGAACAGCCCGCAGCCGTGACCGCGGCCGTGGCCCCACCTACCGTTGCCGTTCCACTTGCCGCCGCCGTTCCAGTCATCGCCCGTGAGAACGATGCCGGCGGGGACGGTCTGCGCCGAAGCGGCCGTCGCCGTGGAGGCGACGCCGAAGCCAGCGGCCAGGATCAGGCCGGTGGCCGCAACTGCGATACGCATCGCTAATTCCTCTCTGAGTGACTATGAAGTCATTGCGGAAAATCCCCTCCCAAAGCACCCGCCGAACCGGCACAATCCGCTTCTTGTCATGACCATTACTGCATTAAGGCAGAACTGCGTTTATCGCCATTTCACATAACGCCACAGATAACTGCAATTCGGACTTAATGACCGCTCTGCTAGAATAAAGTTCGGCCACGCCAGACAGGAGCACCGATGTTCAACTCGCCCGCCGACGTGAGCGAGCGGCTCGCCGCCGTTGACTACCTCTCCGACGACTCCATCGCCACCTCGGTGTTCCTGGCCGCCGCGCTCGGCAAGCCGCTGCTGGCCGAAGGACCGGCGGGGGTGGGCAAGACCCAGCTGGCCAAGGCGGTCGCCCACGCGACGGACGCCGAGCTGATCAGGCTGCAGTGCTACGAGGGGCTCGACGAGGCCAGGGCGCTGTACGAGTGGAACTACAAGAAGCAGCTCCTGCGCATCCAGGCGACGAGCTCGGACGACGACATCTTCTCCGAGGAGTTCCTGCTGGAGCGGCCCCTGCTCAAGGCGATCAGGAGCGCCAGGCCCACCGTGCTGCTGATCGACGAGACCGACAAGGCCGACGTCGAGGTCGAGGGCCTGCTGCTGGAGCTGCTGTCGGACTTCCAGGTGACGATCCCCGAGCTGGGCACCATCGAGGCGACGCTGCGGCCGTTCGTCGTGCTCACCTCCAACGCCACGCGCGAGCTGTCAGAGGCGCTCAAGCGCCGCTGCCTCTACCTGCACATCGAGTACCCGACCGTGGAACGCGAGCGCGACATCGTGCTGTCGCAGGTGCCGACCCTGCCGGCCGATTTGGCCGAGCAGCTCGCCAGGACGGTGGCCACGCTGCGTGAGCTCGAACTGAAGAAGGCGCCCTCGGTCGCCGAGACCGTCGACTGGGCGCGCACGCTGCTGGCGCTCGGCCGCGAGGAGCTCGACGAGCAGACGGTCTCCGGCACGCTCGGCGTGGTGCTCAAACACGCCTCCGACCATTCGCGCGCCCGCAAGGAGCTGGGCCTGTGAGTGCCAGCGAACCAATCAACGGGCAAACCGATCAACATAGCAGCCTGGTGGACCGGCATGTCGGCTTCGTGCACGCGCTGCGGGAGGCGGGCCTGCCCGTGTCGCTGGCCGAGGGGCTCGACGCGGCCAGGGCGCTGCGGGTGATCGATCTGGCCGAGCGCGAGTCGCTGCGCGCCGCCTACGCGGCGACGCTGGTCAAGAAGCCCGCCTACCGGCCGGGCTTCGACGTGCTGTTCGACCTGTGGTTCCCGTCCTCCACCACCGGCCTGCGGTACGGCACGCAGGACCACGACCACGCCGATCCCCGTGAGCGCCTGGCCGAGCTGCTGCGCGGCTCGACGGACGCCGAGATGAGGGAGTTCGCCGGCGCGATGGTCGAGCGGTTCGGCCGCCAGCCCGCCGCGGAGGGCAGGCAGAACTGGTTCTCCTACAGCGTCATGCGGGCCCTGTCCCCCGACACCCTGATGGCGCGGCTCCTGCAGGGCGTGCCGCGGGGCGGTCTGGAGGAGAAGACCGCCAGGCAGCGCGTCAACGCCAACATCAGACGCTTCGAGGACGCCGTCGCCACCGACGTCAGGCGCAGGATCGCCGAGGATTCGGGGATCGAGCGCATCGCCCGCCACGCCGTACGGCCTCCGGTGGACCAGCTGGACTTCCTGCGGATCACCAGGGCCGACCTCGTCAGGCTGCGCAGAGAGGTGTATCCGCTGGCGCGCAGGCTGGCCGCGCGCCTGGCGATCAGGCACAAGCACGGCAGGCGGGGGCGCCTCGACTTCCGCAGGACGGTGCGGGCATCGCTGTCGACGGGGGGCGTGCCCATGGAGCCGAGGTTCAGGCCGCCGCGGCCGCACAAGCCCGAGCTGGTCATCCTGTGCGACACGAGCGATTCGGTCTCGTCGTTCGCGCATTTCACGCTGCTGCTCACCTACGCGTTGCGGGAGCAGTTCACGAAGGTGCGCGCGTTCGGGTTCGTCGACACCGTGGATGAGATCACCCGGTTCTTCGCGCCGGGCGGTGACGTCGGCGAGGCGCTGGCCAAACTAGCGACAGAAGCGAATATGTCGCGATTTGGGCGAACGAATTATGGGCGGGCTTTCGAGGAGTTCGCGAAGAACGACGCGGTCGGGCCCAAGACCAGTCTGCTGATCCTCGGCGACGCGCGCTCCAACTACCAGCCGCCCGCCCTCGACACGCTGAAGCGGCTGGCGAGCGGTGCCAGGCACGCGTACTGGCTCAATCCCGAACCGCGACAGCAGTGGGACAGCGGCGACTCGCTCGCCACCGCCTACGGCTCGATCGTGCCGATGCGCGAGTGCCGCACCATCACCCAGCTCGCGCAGTTCATAGAAGAGCTCGCCTAGCCAGCTCCCGCGCCGCCGTACGGGCGAGCAGTTCGATCTGCTCGTCGCTCAGCACCACCCTGTCGGCCTTCTTGATCACCCGGGCCGCCACGGAGGGCTTGACCAGCGTGAGGCCCTCGCCGTTCACGACGCCGCCGCGCGGCAGCGTGCCGCAGTGGACGGCCAGCATCGGCTGGATGCTCAGCGCGATCCCGGTCTCTTTGCCGAGCAGCTCGGCGAAGGCCTGGGCGGTGGCGACCAGCGGCTTGGCGACCTGGGAGCCGTACTTCTCGCCGATGAACAGCCGCCCGCCGTAGGCCGCGATGTCGGTGTCGGGCGACCACGACTCGTTGTCCACGATCCAGACGCCGCCGGGACCGATGACCAGGTGGTCGATGGAGGCCTGGCCGCGGATCGCCCTGCCCTGCAGGATGCGGTAGCCGGCTCGGTCGAGGCCGCGCTTGAGCTTGCGCTGGGTGATCACCTCGCCGCGGCGGCGGCCGCGCCAGACGGAGGTGGCGTTGAAGTTGTACCAGACGATGCCCCAGTCGAGGGCGGCCGCGAGACCCGCGCACAGGAGCGCGACGGCGGGCGGCCACGGGAGGTCGAAGCGGAAGGCCAGCGCCAGCCCCGCGACGAGCCCCACGCCCGCCTTGATCGCCCTGGAGCGCTGCCGGTTCTTCAGGTCCTCGCGGAACAGCTTCTCGTACCACCACTGCGGGGACGAACCTGTGAACTTCTCGTCCTGCTGCACGTAGATCGAGCCACCGGGCACGGCAAACTCCCCGAGATCAGTAGGTCAACCATGGATCTGCCACGCCGAAGATCCCTCGCTGGTCATGAGATACCCAAGGTAAGCCTAACTTAGCCGTGAGGAGGCCCTTCCGCAATGCTCAACCGACCAGTCGGTATGCTGTTGACCATGGCACAGGAAGAACCGGTCAGACAGCGGCTGTTGTCCGAGGCGACGCGGCTGTTCGCCGACCGCGGCTTCGAGAGCACGTCGGTGCAGGAGATCGTGGTCGCGGCCGGGGTCACCAAGGGGGCGATGTACCACTATTTCGACTCCAAGGATGATCTGCTGCACGAGATCTATGGTCGCGTGCTCCGGATGCAGATGGACCGGCTCACGAAGATCGCCGACGGCCCCGGCAGCGTGTCCGAGCGCTTGCACGCGGCGGCGGCCGACGTCGTGGAGACCACGGCCGACAACCTCGACGACTCCAAGATCTTCTTCAGGTCGATGCACCTGCTCGCCCCCGAGACGCAGAAGACGGTCAGGTCCGAGCGCCGCCGCTACCACGAGCGCTTCCGCGACCTGGTGGCCGAGGGGCAGCGGCAGGGCGTGTTCCGCTCCGACGTGCCCGCCGAGATCGTCGTCGACTACTTCTTCGGCTCGGTCCACCACCTCGGCACCTGGTACCACGCCGAGGGCGCGCTGTCGGGCGCCCAGGTCGGCGCGCATTTCGCCGACCTGCTGCTCACGTCGCTGCGCCCGAATCAACGGTAGCTAGACGGGCCCCGGCAGGTCGGCGAGCGGGGCCAGCGCGTCCCTGTGGTCACCGGGCGTGCCGAGAGCGAGCTCGGTGGCCTTGGCGCGTTTGAGGTACAGGTGGATGGGATGCTCCCAGGTCATCCTGATGCCGCCGTGCAGCTGCACCGCCTCCTCCGCCGCGTGCACCGCCACGCCCGCGTTCCACGCCTGCGCGACCGCCGCCGACATCGGGGTGGAGTCGGTGGCCCCGCGAGCGGCCGCCCTGGCCCTGACGACGTCGAGCCACAGGTCGGCGAGCCGGTGCTTGATCGCCTGGAAGGAGCCGACGGGCCTGGCGAACTGGTGGCGCTCCTTGACGTAGGCGAGCGTCGCCTCCAGGCACCACTCGGCCACACCGAGCTGCTCGGAGGCCAGCAGCCCCGCCCCGAACCGCAGGGTCGCGGCCAGATCGAACCCGCCGCCCAGCGGCTCGGCGGCGGCACCGTCGAACGTGACGTGCGCGATCGGCCTGGTCAGGTCGAGCGAGGGCACGACCTCGACGCGGGCCTCGGCCGCGCGCACCGCGTGCAGGTCGCCGCCGACCGGCACCAGCAGCACGTCGGCCACCTCCGCACCGGCGACCGCGCGAACCTGTCCGGTCAGCTTCCCGTCCGCGAGGGTGACCGTCGCCCCCGTCTCCCTGTACGGCGAGGCCGCGAACGGCACGACGAGCGCCGCCGCGCTCTCGCCCTCGGCCAGCTCGCGCAGCAGGGCCGCGGCGCCCACCTGGAGCAGGGCGTGGGTGGCGAGCACCGAGCTGGTGAAGAACGGGACCGGCGTCACTCCTCTGCCCAGCTCCTCCAGCACGGCCGCCGCCTCACGCGCGGAGGCGCCCGCCCCGCCGTACTCCTCGGGGATCAGCAGCCCCGCCACGCCGATGTCACGCGCCAGCGTCTTCCACAGGTCCAGGTCGTAGGGCGCGCCCTCGACCCTGGCCAGCACCGCGGACGGCGGGCAGCGGTCGGCGAGCAGGTCGCGGACGGCGGCCCGCAGCTCCTGCTCGACGTCGGTGTAGAGCAGCGTCATCGCGGCAGGTCCTTCCACGGCACGTCCTTGTCGACGCGGGGTTCGGAGGGCAGGCCGAGCACGCGCTCGGCGATGATGTTGCGCAGGATCTCCGAGGTGCCGCCCTCGATCGAGTTGCCCTTGGCGCGCAGGTAACGGTAGCCCGGGCCGCGGCCCAGGAAGTCGACGGAGTCGGAGCGGCGGAAGGCCCAGTCGTCGTAGCCGAGGTCGCGGTGGAACTCCACCTCGAACCCGGTCAGCGCCTGGTTGAGCTTGGCGAACGACAGCTTCATGCCCGAGCCCTCGGGTCCTGGCTGTCCCGCGGCGAGCTGTTCGCGCAGCCGTACCCCTGAAAGGCGGGTGACCTCGGCCTCCACCCACAGCGCGAGCAACCGCTGGTGCAGGTCGTGGGTGCGCAGCTCGGGGTGCTCGCGCCAGGCGTCGGCGACCAGGCCGACCATGCCGCCGCCCTTGCGGACGGGCGCGCCGCCGATGGCCACGCGCTCGTTCATGAGCGTGGTCTGGGCGACCCGCCAGCCGTCGCCGACCTCGCCGAGCCGCAGGTCGTCCGGCAGCCGCACGCCGGTGAGGAAGACCTCGTTGAACTCGGCCTCGCCGGTGATCTGCCGCAGCGGGCGCACGTCGACGCCGGGGGCGTGCATGTCGCAGATGAAGTACGTCAGGCCGCGGTGCTTGGGCAGGTCGGGGTCGGTCCTGGCGACGAGGATGGCCCAGCGGGAGTGGTGGGCGCCGGACGTCCACACCTTCTGGCCGTCGACGACCCATTCGTCGCCGTCCCTGACGGCCCTGGTCGCCAGCGTGGCCAGGTCGGAGCCCGCGCCCGGCTCGCTGAAGAGCTGGCACCAGATCTCCTCGCCCGTCCAGAGCGGTCGCAGGAAGCGCTTCTTCTGCTCCTCGGTGCCGAACGCGAGGATGGTCGGGGCGGCCATGCCGAGGCCGATGCCCTGCACGCCGGTGTCGGGCTGCGGGGTGTGCGCGAGCGCGCGCTCGACCTCCTGCTGCAGCTCGCGCGGCGCGCCCAGCCCGCCGAGGCCCACGGGGAAGTGCACCCACGCCAGCCCTGCGTCGAAGCGGGCGCGCAGGAACTCCAGCCGGTCGACGGGGGCGTCCTCGAGGAACCTGTCGACTACATCCACTTCTTCAGCTCCCTGTGGGCGAGCGAACGCTTGTGCACCTCGTCGGGCCCGTCGGCGAAGCGCAGCGACCGCGCGCCCGCCCAGAGCCCGGCGAGCGGGAAGTCCTGGCTGACGCCGCCCGCGCCGTGGACCTGGATGGCCTTGTCGAGAATCCACTCCACCTCACGCGGCGTGGCGATCTTGATGGCCTGGATCTCGGTGTGGGCGCCCTTGTTGCCGACGGTGTCCAT
This sequence comes from Nonomuraea sp. NPDC059194, assembly GCF_042754765.1. NCBI lineage: Bacteria > Bacillati > Actinomycetota > Actinomycetes > Streptosporangiales > Streptosporangiaceae > Nonomuraea > Nonomuraea sp. NPDC059194. The sequence continues at coordinate 34,192 of NZ_JBHZBH010000042.1, forward strand.
CAGCCACGCGGTCTTGAGCACCAGCAGCCTGAGCTGCTCGACCCTGACCCTGGACTCGGCGATCCAGTCCTGGACCACGCCCTGCTCGGCGATCGTCTTGCCGAAGGCGGTGCGCTGGAGCGCCCGCCTGCACATCAGCTCGATCGCCCGCTCGGCCATGCCGATCATGCGCATGCAGTGGTGGATCCGGCCGGGGCCCAGCCTGGCCTGGGCGATCGCGAAGCCGCCGCCCTCCTCGCCGATCAGGTTGTCGACGGGCACCCGCACGTCCTCGAACACCACCTCGGCGTGGCCGCCGTGGTCGGCGTCGCTGTAGCCGAAGACGTGCATGCCGCGCTTGATGTGCAGGCCGGGGGTGTCGCGAGGGACGAGAACCATGCTCTGCTGACGGTGCTTGGGCGCGTCGGGGTTGGTCTTGCCCATGACGATGAGGATCTTGCAGTTCGGGTTCATCGCGCCGGAGATGAACCACTTGCGGCCGTTGATGACGTACTCCGCGCCGTCCTTGACGATCTGCGTGGAGATGTTGGTGGCGTCGGAGGAGGCGACGTCGGGCTCGGTCATCGCGAACGCCGAGCGGATCTCGCCGTCGAGCAGCGGACGCAGCCACTCCTTGCGCTGCCACTCGCTGCCGAACATCGACAGCACTTCCATGTTGCCCGTGTCGGGCGCGGCGCAGTTGGTCGCGGTGGGCGCGATCCTCGGGCTCCTGCCCATGATCTCGGCCAGCGGCGCGTACTGCACGTTCGTCAGCCCGGCGCCGTGCTCGCCCGGCAGGAAGAGGTTCCACAGGCCTCTCCTGCGCGCCTCCTCCTTCAGATCGGCCATCAGCGGCGGGCTGCTCCAGCCGCTGGCCGCCGCCTGCTCCTCGAAGGCCTCCTCGGCCGGGTGGACGCATTCGTCCATGAAGCGCAGCAGTCGCTCGCGCAGGTCCTCGGTGACGGTGTCGAAGGCGAAGTCCATGTCCTGACCCTACCGACCGGCCGGTATGCGTGTCGACAAGTGGTCCCGAGGAAAACCGGCCGGGTGGCCATAAGCGCAGGTGGGAGCCGTCGGTATGGTGTGCCGCATGACCGCGAAGATCCCCACCCCCGTGGTGCTCGAAAACGACGTCGTACGGCTCGAGCCGCTCTCCCTCGGCCACATCCCCGACCTGTTCGAGGCGGGCGGCGGGGACGACGAGGTGTGGCGCTGGATGCCCGTCGCCACGCCGCGCACACCCGAGGAGCTCACGGCGGCCGCCTCCGCGATCATCGAGAGCGACAAGTTCGCGGGCCACACGGTCATCCTCAGGTCGAGCGGCAAGGCCGTCGGCTGGACGACCTACTGCGACGTGCCCGGCTTCGACCAGAGCATCGAGATCGGCTGGACCTGGTACGGCAGGGCGGTGTGGCGCACGGCGGTCAACACCGCGTGCAAGGTGATGCTGATCGACCACGCCTTCGACGTGATCGGCTACAACAGGGTGCAGCTGAAGACCGACCACCTGAACACCAGGTCGCAGGCGGCGATCAGGCGGATCGGCGGGGTGCACGAGGGGACGCTGCGCCGCAACCGGCAGCGGCCCGACGGGACGTGGCGGGACGCCGTGGTGTTCGGCATCCTGCCCGAGGAGTGGCCGTCACACCGCGCCCGCCTCCTCGGTTCCCACGCCTGACCCGACTCAGCTCCGATCCGCTGCTGCGGGCGATGGATGAGGTACTGGAATGGACGCCTCAGGCAGCGGGCGGGACTGGTCGGGGGCCAGCCGCCCGAGTGTGACAGTCCCGCCGATGGTCAGCGCCGCGGCCAGCAGCGCCGGCAGCGCCGTCGAGGGTGAGGTGGGCAGCGGCTCGCCGAGCAGGATCGCCCCCGCCAGCACCGAGGTGATCGGGTCGATGACCTGCACGCCCGCGTAGGCGATGCCGAAGTAGCCGACCGCGTAGGAGCGCTGGAGCAGGACGACCGCGAAGACCAGCATCGTCGGGATGACCAGCGTGAACCAGTGGACCAGCCTGGACAGGTCACCGTTCAGACCGCCGCCGACGACCCGCACGAACGTGGACACGGTCGCGGTCACCACGCCCGCCCCGACCGACAGCAGCAGCGCCTTGGTCGCGCCCGTGGTTCTGGCCGCCGCGAGGTTGGCGACCAGCACGATCAGTCCGATGACCGCCAGGAAGCCCAGCGCGGCGGGTGTGGACAGCACGGGCGGCACGTCGGTGTGCGGGACCAGCAGCGTCAGCCACAGCAATCCCACCGCGACGGCGATGGATCCGAAGATCTCCGCCTTGTACGGCTTGCGGCCGTACAGGTAGGCGGCCAGCGGCACCGCGAACACCAGCGTCGCCACCGACACCGGCTGCACGACCACCAGCGGCGCGAAACTCAGCGCCACCGCGTGCAGGCTGGCGCCGGTGAATCCGATGACGCCGCCGATCCACCAGCGCGGGCGCTTCACCAGTTTGAGCGAGGCGCCCTCGGTGACCGCCTCGAACTGCTGCAACGCAGCTCCGACGGCGTATCCCAGTGCCCCAGCGAGGGCGATGATCAGGCCGACCCAGGTCATGGGCGCCCACGCAGGGGCAGGTTCACGAGCATTGCTCCAGCTTAAAGCGCCGACCGCGTCGCTCGAATCAGACTTTAGGAGGACCTCTCGGGACATACGCAGAACAGATGACCCTCGGGGTCCTGCATGACCACCCAGCTGTCGCCGGGCTGGAAGTCGGGCTTGGTGGCACCGAGGGCCTCGTACTCCTCGACCGCCTTGGCCACGTCAGGCACCCGGAAGTCGAGGTGGAACTGCTTGTCGTCGCTCGGCCAGGCGGGGGCCTTGTAGCCGGGGATGCGGCCGAAGTAGATCGTCGTCGTTCCGTCGCCGAGGGCGGAGTACTCGGCCTCGGCGACCTGGATCTCGAAACCGGTGATCTGGTGCCAGAACTCGGCCATGCGAACGGGGTCTTCGCAGTCGATGGTGACGGCGATGAGGCTTGCCTTCGTTGTCATGCGGCGCAGTCTTCCGCACATACCTGTCAGGTCATGTCAGGTACAGAAAGCAAGAGTTCCTAGGAATTTGCCTAATCTTCCTAGGCAAGCTACGGTCCCCCGCATGAAGCACAACGGATGGGCAGACGAGCGGTTCGGCGCGGTCGCGGACGCCTTCGGCCGGAACTTCGCCGACTACGGTGAACTCGGCGCGGCCGTCACCGTGTTCGTCGGCGGACGCAAGGTCGTGGACCTGTGGGGCGGGATCGCGGACGAGCGGACCGGCCGCCCGTGGACGCAGGACACGATTTCCCCGGTCTTCTCCTGCGCCAAGGGTGTCGTCAGCATCTGCGCCCACCTCCTCGCGCAGGAGGGACGGCTGGACCTCGACGCTCCGGTGGCCCGGTACTGGCCGGAGTTCGCGCGGGGCGGCTCCGCACGGGGTGACTCCGCACGGGGTGACTTCGTGCAGGGCGGCTTCGTGCGGGGTGGCAAGGAGGGGATCACCACGCGCATGGTGCTCGGGCACCGTGCGGGGATGCCCGTCCTCGACCGCGTCCTGACCTTCGAGGAGATCGCCTCCTGGATGCCGGTGGTGCGCGCGATGGAGGAGCAGGAGCCGCTGTGGGAGCCCGGCACGGCGCACGAGTACCACGGGCACGTCTTCGGCTTTCTCGTCGGCGAGGTGATCCGGCGGATCACCGGGCGCACGCCGGGCGCGTTCTTCCGCGAGGTCATCGGCGACAAGCTGGGGCTGCCGACCTGGATCGGCCTGCCGGACAGCGAGGCCGGGCGGCTGGCCAGGCTGGTCGAGGCCGCGGGACGGCCGACGATGCCCGGCCCCGAGTCGCTCGTCATGCGCACGGTGACGATGAACGGCGCCTTCGCCTTCCCCGGCCTCGACGAACCTCACGGCTGGAACGATCCCGCGCTGCTCCGGGCCGAGATTCCCGGGGCGGGCGCGGTCTCCTCGGCCGGCGGCCTGGCGGGCCTGTACGCGGCGGCCGCGACCGGAGTCGACGGCTCGGCGCGGCTGCTCACCCCGAACACCGTCACGGACGCGGTGCGGGAGCTGACGGCCGGAGCCTCGTGGTCGGGCTTCCCGGACGTGGGCGCCCGCTGGGGGACGGGCTTCCTGCTCGACTCACCCCGGTTCCGGCCCATGCTCGGCGGGCGCAGCTTCGGCAACGACGGCGCGGGCGGCCAGTTCGCCTTCGGGGACGACGAGTTCGGGGTCGGCTTCGGCTACGTCGCCAACCGGATGATCGGCCACGGCGACGCGCGCGCCAACCGGCTCATCGCGGCGGTACGGGAGAGCCTGGGCGACTGACGGTCTCCCGCCCACGGCAGCACATGACCAAGTCCATGGCCTGCCGCATCGCCCCCCGTACGTCCTCGGGAGCGTCGCCGCGCCGAAGGGCGGCCAGCGCCGCGGCGCTCACCGCACCGACCAGCGCGCCCACCAGAGCGGCGGCGGCGATCGGATCGAGGCCGTCAGGGTAGGCCTCGTGCAGCGCACGGGCCACCTCGTCCTGCGCGGCGACGTACCGCTGCAGCATCCGCGCCTGCAGCACCGGCGACGAGCCCGCCAGGCGGACCCGGAGCGCCGCGAGCCCGCTGGTCAGATCACCGTCCCAGCTGTTGGCGATCATCCGGTCCATCGCCCGCACGAGAACCTGGGGAAACCCCTCGCCGGGACGCCGCTCGGCGATCACGCGCAGCGCGAGGTCGATCCGCACGTCGGCGTTGGCGAAGAGCACGTCCTCCTTCGCCTGGAAGTGGAGGAAGAAGGTGCGGGTGGACACGTCGGCCGCCTCGGCGATCTCGGCCACGGTGACGTTCTCGTAGCCCTTCTCCTCGAACAGGCGGACCGCCGCCTCGATCAGCGCCTGCCGTGTGCGCTGCTTCTTGCGCTCCCGCAACCCCGGGCTCTCACTCATGCCCGCATCCTATTGCATTCCATGCATTACTTCATGCTATGTATTGATTCATCGAATGCAGCGAAATGGAGGACATCATGGGAAGCCTGGACGGACGCGTCGTGCTCATCACCGGGGCCGGGCGGGGCATCGGGCGGGAGGAGGCGCTGTACATGGCCGCCGAAGGCGCCAAGGTCGTCGTCAACGACCCCGGTGTCGCCATCGACGGCTCAGGCGGCGACACCGGCGTGGCGGCCGCAGTGGTCGAGGAGATCGTCGCCCGCGGCGGACAGGCCGTGGCCAACACCGACAGCGTCGCCGACTGGCACGGCCCGCAGCGCATGGTGGAGGCGGCCCTGCGAGCCTTCGGCGACCTCCACGTCGTCGTCAACAACGCGACCATCGAACGGAACCGGGGGCTCGCCGACCTGACCGAGGAGGAGTTCGACGACGTCATCGCCGTGAAGCTGAAGGGCACGTTCGCGGTCACCCGATGGGCCGCCCGGCACTGGCGCGAACGGTTCGACGCCGGGGTCCGCGTCGACCGCGCCGTCATCAACACCTCCTCGGGCTCCGGTCTGCTCAACCCGCTGCCCACCCAGGCCTCCTACGCGGCCGGCAACGCGGGCGTCGCGGCGCTGACCGTCGTCGGAGCGCTCGAACTCGGCCGCTACGGCGTGCGGGTCAACTGCCTGTCGCCTTCCATGGCCCGCACCAGGCTCACCCTCGAGGTCCCCGGCATGCGCGAGGAGCCACCGGCGGACGGCTTCGATCCCCTGCACCCCTCCACCAGCGCGCCCATCGCCGCCTACCTGGCCACCGCCACGTGCCCGCTCACCGGTCAGGTGCTGTCCGTCCGGGGCGGCTCGGTCGCGGTCAACCACGGCTGGTCGCGTGGCGGGCACGTGCACAAGGACGGCCTGTGGACCGTCGGCGAACTCGCCGAGCAGCTGCCGAGGGTGCGGATGGACGACCCCTTCGACAAGCTGGCCGACGCGTTGGGCGGCGCCCTCGGCCCCAGCGGCCAGGCCCGGCTCCAGGAGATGATCAACACCCTCCTCGACGGCTGACGGGTAGGGTGTGTCCGTGCCGTTCTTCATCATCTCTCCGCCCGCCGCGCGCTAGCGGGCGGCACCCTTCCTGATTTCTCCGGATCCAAGAGATCCGGTGGTGGTCGCTGCCCGCATACGGGCCGAACGTCGACAACCACTCCATCCGGAGAAATCAATGACGCGAGTTTCCGTACGGCGCGGCGTGCTGTACGTCTCCGTGGCCGCGGCCGCCTGGGGCACAGGTGGCGCGGCCGGTTCCCTGCTCTTCCAGTCCGCCGGGCTGGGGCCGGTCGGGGTGTCGCTGTGGCGATACCTGCTCGGCGCCGTCTTCCTGCTCACCCTCGTTCGCCGCAGGCCCCGCCTCGACAGCAGGATCCTGCTCGTGGGGGTGGGAATGGCGGTGTACCAGACCGCCTACTTCGGGGCGATCTCCCTTTCGGGGGTGGCCGTCGCCACGGTGGTCACCATGGGCGCCACGCCCGTGTTCACCGCGCTCGGGGGGCGGTTGTTCCTCGGGGAGCGGCTCGACAGGGTGGGCGCGGTCTGCGTGTCCGCGGCCCTGGCAGGCCTGATCCTGCTCACCGCGGCCGGTGCCGTACCTGCGGAAGGCACGCTGGAAGAAGGCACGCTGGCGGGCATCGGGCTGGGGTTGGTGTCGGCGGCCGGGTACGCCGCCGTCACCCTCCACTCCCGGCGCCACCACGACGACCCCTACGGCACGGCGGTCGGCGGGTTCGCCGTGGGGGCGCTGTGCCTGGCGCCTTTCGCGCTGGTCGACGGCGTCCTGCCGCACATCACGCTGCCCACCGTCGGGCTGCTGGTCTACCTCGGCGCCGTGCCGACCGCCCTGGCCTACGGGCTGTACTTCAGGAGCCTGTCCGCGCTCAAGGCGACCACCGTCTCCGTGATCTCCCTCGGCGAGGCCGTCGGCGCCGCCGCCCTCGGGGTGCTGGTGTTCGGCGAGCGGCTGACCGTGCTCACCACCGCGGGCTGCCTCGTGCTGCTCGGCGCGGTGATCGTGCTCACCGTTCACGAACGCGGATGAGCTAGTGTCCGGTACGGCGGAGGCCGCCGTACCGGACAACTCCGGGAACCGGTGCCGAGTGAGCGCGCGTTGGAGGATTCGTGGCGTCGTTTTCCGGGTTTTTCAGGAACATCCTGGACCGGCCAGGTGGCCTGAACCTGACCCCGTTCAAGAAGATCGTCGAGGCGGCCGGCAAGCTGTCCTATCCCGGCGAGCTGCCCGAGCCGTCGATGGACAACCTGGCCGAGTTCTGCGCCGTGGCCAGGGAGGCCGCCGACAGGACGCTGGGGCTGCGGCCGTACGACGTGCAGTTGCTCGGCACGCTGGCCCTGCTCCACGGGCACGTGGCGGAGATGGCCACGGGCGAGGGCAAGACGCTGTCGGGGGCGATGGCCGCGGCGGGCTACGCGCTGCAGGGCAAGCGGGTCCATGTGATCTCGGTCAACGACTACCTGGCCCAGCGCGACGCGGAGTGGATGGCGCCGTTCTACGAGGCGCTCGGCGTGACGGTCGGCTGGATCGGCCAGAACTCCACACCCGAGGAGCGGCGCGAGGCCTACCAGCAGGACGTGTGCTACGGCCCGGTCAGCGAGATCGGGTTCGACGTGCTGCGCGACCGGATGCGCACGAACGCCGGCGACATCATCATGCCCGCGCCGGAGGTAGCGCTGGTCGACGAGGCCGACTCGGTGCTGGTGGACGAGGCACGGGTGCCGCTGGTGCTGGCGGGCGCGGCCGACGCGGGCGATGCCGTACCGGAGATGGCGGAGCTGGTGCGCACCCTGGTCAGGGGCTACCACTACGAGATCGACGAGCAGGCCAGGAACGTCTTCCTGACGGCCAAGGGCGCCGACAGCGTGGAGTCGATCCTCGGGGTCGAGCTGTACGACGAGAACGAGCCAGGCACGCTCATCGAGCTCAACCTGGCGCTGCACGCCCACGCCCTGCTGACGCGTGACGTCGACTACATCGTCCGCGACGGCAAGGTGCAGCTCATCAACCCCTCGCGCGGCCGGGTGGCGCTGTTGCAGCGCTGGCCCGACGGGCTGCAGGCGGCGGTGGAGGCCAAGGAGGCGCTCTCTCCCACCGAGAAGGGCGAGATCCTCGACCAGATCACCGTGCAGGGGCTGATCAAGCGCTATCCGCAGGTGTGCGGCATGACCGGCACGGCGGTCGCGGTCAGCGAGCAGCTCGGCGAGTTCTACGGCCTCAAGGTCGCGGTCATCCCGCCGAACACGCCCTGCGTGCGGGTGGACGAGCCCGACCGCCTCTACCCGACCGAGCCCGACAGGGACGCGGCGCTGGTGGAGGAGATCCAGACGGTGCACGCCACGGGCCGGCCGATCCTCATCGGCACGCTCGACGTGGCCGCCTCCGAGCACCTCGCCATGCTGCTGCAACGCCGCGGCATGGAGCCGGTCGTGCTCAACGCCAAGAACGACGCGGAAGAGGCGGCGATCATCGCCCGCGCGGGCGAGCGCGACGCCATCACCGTCTCCACCCAGATGGCCGGGCGCGGCACCGACATCCGCCTCGGCGAGGGGGTGGCCGAGCTGGGCGGCCTGTACGTGATCGGCTCGGGCCGGCACGTCAGCAGCCGCCTCGACGACCAGCTGCGCGGCCGCGCGGGCCGCCAGGGCGACCCCGGCGGCTCCGTCTTCTTCGCCGGCATGCGCGACGACCTGGTCACCCAGTACGTCCCCGACGAGCGGCCGCCGTCCGCCGACCCCGACGGCGTCGTACGGCACCGCCGCGGCGCCTACCTCGTCGGTCACGCGCAGCGCGTCGCCGAGGGCGTCAACCTGGAGATCCACCGCAACACCTGGCGCTACACCCGCCTGCTCGAGCACCAGCGCGAGCTCATCCTGGAGTGGCGCGACAAGGTGCTGCACGGCGAGTCGGCCGCCAACGCCCTCGCCGCCGCCGACCCCGACCGCTGGGACGCCCTCGACGAGGAGACCCGCGACGAGACGGCCAGGCAGATCGTCCTGCACGCGATCGACACCTGCTGGACCGAGCACCTGGCGTTCCTGAGCGACCTGCGCGAGGGCATCCACCTGCGGGCGCTGGGCCGGATGAGCCCGGTGGACGAGTTCCAGCGGGAGGCGGTGGCGGAGTACAAGACGCTGCTCGCCGAGGTCGAACGCCGTTCGCTGGCATCGTTCGAGGCGCCGGATCCCGACCTGAAGCGCCCGACGGCGACGTGGACGTACATGGTGCAGGAGAATCCGTTCGGCACCGAGCTCGACCGCCTGCTCAAGCGCGTCACGTCCGCCCTGCGCCACGGCTGAGCGCACTTCCTCCGTCTGCGCGGGATTGGTCGGCGGTTGCGCGGGTAGAGGGGTCCGGCCCCGAGAAAGACGCACAGAAGAGAGGGAGAGAGCACCGATGGAGCTCTGGAACTATCGTCCTGACGTCTACGACCGCAACCAGAGCCTGGATCTCGTGGGATACCACGTCCAGGCGACGGACGGAAAGATCGGGTCCATCGACGAGGCGACCTACGAGGTCGGCGAGAGCTACGTGATCGTCGACACCGGGCCGTGGATCTTCGGTAAGAAGGTCCTGCTTCCCGGCTTGGTGATCACGCGCATCGACCCGCAGGAGCGCAACGTCTACGTCTCCCGGACGAAGGAAGAGATCAAGAACGCGCCCGAGTTCGACGAGGGCGCCTTCAAGGAGCCGGCCTACCGGCAGCGGCTGGGCGAGTACTACGGCCGCTTCCCCAACACCTTCTGACCCAGGAGGCCGAAGGGCCGCGCCCCAAGCGGGGCGCGGCCCTTCTCTGTCCACGCCAACCCAGGAGTCGCGGAGAGGCCATGGAGCGTGAAAGGGGCCATGGGGTCAGGGAGCCAGGAGGCGGGAGGAGTCAGGAGGCCGGGAGGAGGCTGGATGCCGGAGGAGCCAGGGGGCGAGGTCACGGCCAGGTGGAGTCCATGACATGCTCCACGGGCTTCTCGATCACCTCGAGCCGCTCCAGCAGCGTCAGGAACGTCGAGGCGTAGGCCGAGTCCTCCGTCACCGCCGCCACCCTGTTCCAGTTGACCTGCTCGCGCAGCGCCCTGACCTGGGGCAGCAGCCCGCCGTAGTCGCACGCGTGCTCCGACATCGGCAGCAGCCACGAGATCACCAGGTCCGTGGCCTCCAGCACCGGCACGATCACCGCCGCCGCCATCAGCGGCTCGGCCCTGGTCAGTAGTTCCTCGGTGACCGGCCGGTCGGACACCCTGAAGATCAGATCCACCAGCCGGCCCTCGTCGTACGCCTTGACCAGCCAGTCCTCGGGCGGACGCACCGTGTCGAACCCGGCGCGGATCAGCGCCTCCAGCGCGGCGGGCGCATCCTTCTCCTGCAGCACGAAGTCGACGTCGTGCAGGGACGGCGCCGCTCCTCGCGCGTAGGCGGCGCAGCCTCCGGCGAGCGCGTACTTCACGCCCGCCTCCTTGAGGCCGGAGCTGGCGCGCTTCAGGGTTTCCAGGATCGCGTCGGTGACCTCGTGACTGTGGCTGCCCATGGCGGGGAGCTACCCGATCGATCGGCGACTAGACCTGACGGCCGGGGGTAGCGAGCGTCCATGACCGAGGTGTCCGAGGAATACGGCCGTCCGCTGGGCGGCTACGTAGGGATCATGGCCGCGTACGGCGGGGCCGTGGCGGTGGCCGCGGCGCTGGCCGTACTGAGCGGGAAACGACCTCCTGAGCGCCTCGGCCCGCTCGATCTCACCCTGATGGCCGTGAGCACCCACCGGCTGTCGCGCACGCTGTCCAAGGACCCGGTGACGAGCCCGCTTCGCGCGCCGTTCACCAGGTTCAAGAGGGTGAGCGGCCCCGCGGAGTTCCAGGAGGAGCCGCGGGACACGGTGGGCGAGCTGGTGGCGTGCCCGTTCTGCCTGTCGCAGTGGGTGGCGACGGGTTACGCGGCGGGGCTCGTGCTCGCGCCGCGCCTGACCAGGCTGGTCGGGGCGACGATGACGGCGGTGGCCGTTTCGGACTGGTTGCAGCTGGCGTACGTGAAGCTCATGAAGGAGGCGCAGTGAGTGTCGAACGGGCCGAACGGGGCGAGAGCGCCGGGGAACCGGGTGAGAGCCACAAGGAGCGGGTGGACCGGGAGCTCGGCGAGCTGCTTCAGGGTCTGCGGGTGGCGGTCACCGGTGTGCAGGTGCTGTTCGCGTTCCTGCTGACGCTGCCCTTCCAGTCGGGGTTCCCCAAGGTCGACACCGTGGGCCGGTGGCTGTTCTTCATCTCTTTGATGTCGTCGGCGCTCGCCTCGGTCCTCTTCATCACCCCCGCCGCCCAGCACCGGCTGTTCTTCAGGACCGGGCTGAAGGAGCGGATGCTGCGCCGGGCCAACGAGCTGGGCGTGGCGGGCGCGATCCTGCTGTTGATCGCCATGACGAGCGCGGTCGCGCTGGTCGCCGAAACGGTGATCAACAACTGGCAGGCCGCGTTCTTCGGCGCGGTGGTGGCGTTGACGGGCGGGTGGTTCTGGCTGCTCCAGCCGATCGTGGACCTCTACCGCACCCGGGGCAGCACTTCAGAGGAGTAGAAGTCGAAGAAGGCGTCCTGGCGCTCTTCGGCGTGCGGCCAGGCCGATCCGGTGATGTGCTCGTTGAGGGCCCCGCCGGTGCCGATGCCCAGGCGGAAGCCGCCCCGGCACATCGCGGCGCTGGTCGCGGCGGCCTGGGCGATGATCGCGGGGTGGATGCGGATGATCGGGCAGGCCGGCGCTCCTCCGATGCCAAAAAGTAACCGAATGTCGTCATAAATCCGCCTCTTCCCGGCGGTTGGGATGTTAGGCGGCTTTCCGCGAGGGCAGCTCACATGCCATGGCTACATTGCTCTGGATCATCGCAGTTATCCTCGTCATCGCCGGGATCTACGTGATCCTGGCCCGTCGCGACATCCTCTGGGGGATCGTCCTCATCGTCCTCGGATTCCTGGTCGGCCCCGGAGGCGTGAGTATCTTCAACGTATGACCCTGGGGCGGGCGGGCGCAGGAGTCCCGCCCGCCCTGGGCCGTACCCGACATAGCTCCCGGCCTCGTCGCCGGAGCCGAGCCTCAGCGCGCTGCGGCTGCCGCCGTCTCCTCCCACGTGCGGAGATAGGCCTCGGCTCCGGCGGCGAGGTCGTCGACGATCGGCTGGCCGCCGAGTTGTCTCAGATCCTCGATCCAGTCGGGCACCAGACCGTAGTGGGCGACGCCGTCCACGTTGTAGTCCCACACCCGTTCGCCGGTGCTCGGCCTGTCCATCGGGGCGCCGTCGACGGTGGTGAACGGGTAGGTCACGGCGCTTCCCGCCCGTCGTCCCGGCAGCGGGCCGAGGCCGTTGGCGTCGAGGCCGTAGCCGTAGCCGGGGCGGCCGATCTCCTGGCGCAGCGGCTGGGTGCGCCGCCACTCCTCGGTGAACCCGGCGGCGCCGTGGCCGTACTGGGTGACCATGCCCCCGAGCCGGTAGATGCGCGGCAGGTAGGCGGAGTCGGCCCAGCTGTGGGAGGAGATGACGCCCGGGTAGCGGGCGGCTTCGAGCAGGTCGAGCGTCTGGTCGGCGGCCTTGACGCTCATGTGGTCGATCTCGATCATCATGCCGCGCCGCATCATGCCCTCGACCATGTGGCGGCCGAGCGAGGTCAGGCCCTTCGGGTTGCAGTGCGGGGCGGGCGGGTAGACGGGCAGGCCGACGCCCGGTGGCAGCCACTTGGCCAGGTCGGGCGGCAGGACGGCGGGCGAGATCGGGTTGTCGTGTTCGGGCCCGCGGCACTTCTCGACCCGCCAGAAGCCTCCTGACGACAGCAGGTTGCCCAGGTTGACGATCGCGCCCTGGGTGCCGGAGTCGAAGCGCACGCCGCACAGCGCGTTGTCGTACTTGTGGCAGACGAACATGCTGCGCACGCCGAGCGCGTACATCTCGTCGAGACCGCGGTCGATCTGCGCCTTGGTGCAGTGCGGGACGCCGAGCGTGGTGCGGCAGCCGAACGGCTCGGAGGTTTCGATGCCGAGCACCACGGCGAGCTTGCCGGCCGCGATGACCTCGCGGGCCTCGGCGGGACTCTTCACCACGCGGAACCAGCCGAGCCCCGGCCCGCCCGACAGGGTGTCGATGTGGTTCTGGAGCTCGACCGTGCGCTGGGCCTCGCGTCTGATGGCCGCCATCTCGTCGCACGGGTTGGTCTTCAGCGGGTAGATCTGGCAGAGCTGCCGGTTGGCCACCAGGTCGTTGACCATGACGCGCAGGCCGCCGCGCCACGCGCGTTCTATCCACTCGTAGTAGGCCTGCTGGTGGGTGAGGGAGTCGGCGGCGGGCCAGTCCTTGAACGTGGGCCAGCCGACGGGGTCATGGGTGCCGGTCGGCGAGCCCGTCCTGGTGAAGTTCTCGAACCAGGCGGCCTCGCCGTGGGGGTGGTGGTCGAGGCAGTCGAGCAGGGCGCGGGCGATGCCCGCGGGATCGAACGGCTTGCCGCACAGCAGCCTGCCGCCGAACGCCTCGTAGGACATCAGGTGGCTGTGCCCGTCGACGAACCCGCGGACGGGCGCGGAGGGCTGGGTCGGCGCGGCCATCGCGACGGCGCACAACAGGGCGAGTAAAGCCAGGACACGGCGTACGACCATGCACCGACATCAACACCAAGCAACTGCTCGGTCAAGACCTAACATGAGTCGGACTCACTGAGACAGTAAACGCCGTAAGCCCGGCCGAGCACGGGCAGCGCGACGTTGCGCACCCTGATCCCGCCCGGCGTCATGCCCTTCTCCGCGCCCTTGTGGGCGTGACCGTGGACGATGAGGTCGGCTCCGGCCGTGTCGACGGCCTCGGCCAGCAGATAGCTGCCGAGGAACGGATAGATCTCCAGCGGCTCGCCCTCCAGCGTCTCCTTGACCGGCGAGTAGTGCGACAGCACGACCTTGAGATCGGTGTCGAGCTCCTTCAGCGCGCCCTGCCAGCTCTCGGCGATGCTCCTGGTGTGGCGGACGAAGTCCTTGATCTCCCGCTCACCGAAGTCGCTGGCGCACTTGCCCGCGAAGCCGCCGCCGAAGCCCTTGCCGCCGACGACGCCCAGCCGTACGCCGTGGAGGGTGAGGACGGCGGCGTCGTCGTCGAGCACGATGATCCCGTGGTCGCGCAGCTCACCGGCGACCTCGTACTGCAGGTCGGAGTGGTAGTCGTGGTTGCCGAGCACGGCGATGACGGGAATCGGCAGGTCGCGGAACTCCTGCGCCACCAGCCTGCCCTCTTCGAGGGTGCCGTGCCTGGTCAGGTCGCCGGCCAGCAGCAGCACGTCGGCCCGCCGCTCGATGCCGTCGAGCCGTCTGCGGTAGACGCCGCGCGCGTCCTCGGCGCCCAGGTGCACGTCGCCGACGGCGGCGATACGCAGCTCAGTCAAGATGCTCATCCTCTCCTGGCTCGCGGACCTGCACGACCTGCAACTCGTTGTGCACGTGGAGCCCTGGGGCAGCCTCCTTGGCCACCTGCTCCATCTGCCGCCTGTGCTCCTCGCCGGAGACCTGGCCGCGCAGGAAAAGCTGGTCGCCTCGCACGTCGACGCGGATGCCGAGCTCGTGGGACCTGTCGTCCTCGGCCAGCGCCCGCTGGACACGCGCCGCGACGTACTGCGGAGCCTCCATCGCTTCCCTCCTTCGTCAGGTCAGCACGATGCCCCCGGCCGCGCCGGTCAAACGGCTCTGATCAGGTCGATGACGGCGGCCTCCACGTCACCTGTGGTGTCGATGGTTCTGCCCCGCTCGAACGCCTCGATCACGCGGGGGTCGACGTAGGACGCGCGGGCGACCGCGGGGGTGTTGCCGAGATAGTCGGCCACCTGGCGCACGACCTCGGGCACGTCGCCCGTGGCCGCCAGGCCCTTGGCGGCCAGGACGGTGCCGTGCCAGGTGCGGAAGTCCTTGGCGGTGGCCTCGCAGCCGAGCGTCTCGCCCACGTAGGCGTTGATCTCCTCGCTGCGCACGTCCGTCCAGCCGTTCTCGCCCTTGTAGCGCAGCAGTTCGCCCTCGTGGCCGAGCGCCTTCAGCGACCTGACGACCCTGCACGCGTCGCGGTCGGTGACCTCCACCTCGCGCGGGATGTCGCCCTTGGCGGGGTAGCTGAAGACGATCGTGCCGTTCGCGCAGCTGACGTGCTCCATCCTGAGCGTGGCCAGGCCGTACGACTCGTAGGCCTCGCCGCCCACCCTGAAGAACCCGACGTCGAGCAGGCGCGCGGCGGCGGCCAGCACCCGCTCCCTGGTCAGCCCCCTGCTCTCCAGCTGCTCCTGGACGCGTTTCCGGAAGGCGGGCAGCCGCTCGGCCACCTCGAGCACCCTGTCGAACTTCAGCGCGTCCTGCTGGGCCCGCCACGCGTCGTGGTAGCGGTACTGGCGCCGCCCGGCCGCGTCAGTGCCCGCGGCCTGCAGGTGCCCGTCGGACGAGCGGCAGATCCACACGTCCTTCCACGCGGGCGGCACGACGAGCGCCTTGATTCTTTTCAGCGTGGCGGGATCGCGCATGGGGCGGCCGCCGGGATAGGTGTAGCTGAATCCCCGCCCCCTGCGCCTGCGGCTGATGCCCGGCTCGTTCTGGTCACTCGGGTGCACGTCACCCCGGCTACCCGCCGTGTTATGCGACAAACGGCACGGGCAGGGGGTGAAGATGCGTGAAGATGACTACCGTCCCGAAGAGCATTCCGCTTCGGGCAAACCCATGGTTCCGTCGACCCCGCGCGATGTCGTGCACATCAGGGTCGGGTCGTTCATCCTTGTCTTCCTCGCGGCGATCGGCGCGATCAGCATCATCGCCGGGATCGGCTGGCTGGCCGTCGTCGCCGGGGTGGCCGCCATCGCCACGATCGTCGACATCGTGCTCGCCGTACGAAGGCAGAAGGAGCGAGGAGCGGGAGAGGCGGGCTGATGCGGCCCTCCCGCGTGGTGGTGGTGACGGGAGCCAGCGGGGGTGTCGGCAGGGCGGTGGCCCGCGAGCTCGGCGCCCGCGGCGACATCGTCGCGCTGATCGCGCGCGGCACGACGGGGCTGGCGGCCGCGGCGGTCGACGTCGGCTCGGCGGGCGGCTCCGGCCTGGTCTACGCCGCCGACGTCGCCGACCACGAGCAGGTACGGCAGGCCGCCCGGCAGATCGAGGAGGACCTCGGCCCCATCGACGTGTGGATGAACGTGGCCTTCTCCGCGGTGTTCGCCCCGTTCTCCGAGATCACGCCCGAGGAGTTCGAGCGGACCACGGCCGTGACCTACCTCGGCTACGTGTGGGGCACGAGAGTCGCGCTGGAGCTCATGCGCCCGCGCGACAAGGGGGTGATCGTGCAGGCCGGGTCGGCGCTGGCCTACAGGGGGATCCCGCTGCAGTCGGCGTACTGCGGCGCCAAGCACGCGATCAAGGGCTTCACCGAGTCGGTCCGCGTCGAGCTCGCGGCCGAGGGCAGCGGCGTGCGGGTGACCATGGTCCAGCTTCCCGCGCTCAACACGCCGCAGTTCGACTGGGTCCTGTCGCGCCTGCGCAGGCATCCGCAGCCGGTGCCGCCCATCTTCCAGCCCGAGGTGGCGGCGCGGGCGCTGGTCCACGCCGCCGACCATCCCGAGCGCAGGGAGTACTGGGTGGGCGCCGCCACCGCGCTCACGTTGCTCGGTCAGCGGATCGCGCCGGGGCTGATCGACCGCTACCTGGCCAGGACCGGCAAGAAGGCGCAGCTCACCGATCGGCCGCCGACCGGCCTGGCGAACCTGTGGGAGCCCGCCGACGAGGAACGCGACTACGGGGCGCACGGGAGCTTCGACTTGCGCGCCCACGGCAGCAGCCCGCAGGCCTGGCTGTCCGCGCACCGCAGGCCCGTGCTGGCCACGCTCGGCCTGGTCATGGCCGGCGCGGTGGGCGCGCTGGCCTTGCGCGCCCTGCGCCGCACATAGCAGCCGCACATAGCGAAGGCGGGGCTGGGTAGGCGGCGAGGGAGCCTAGGAGGAACCGATGCCCGAGCGGGATGTTCCGTACTTGTGTGACCTGGCGGCGCAGTTGCGGGTGGACTCCGTGCGGAGCTCCGCGGCGGCGGGCTCCGGCCACCCGACCTCGTCCATGTCGGCGGCCGATCTCATGGCCGTGCTGTTCGCCCACCACCTCAGGTACGACTTCGGCGATCCCGGCAACCCCGCCAACGACCACCTGATCTTCTCCAAGGGGCACGCCTCGCCGCTGCTCTACGCGCTCTACAAGGCGGCCGGCGCCATCACGGACGAGGAGATGCTGACGTTCAGGAAGCGCGGCAGCCGCCTGGAGGGGCATCCGACGCCGCGCCTGCCGTGGGTGGACGTGGCCACGGGCTCGCTCGGGCAGGGCCTGCCGATCGGCGTCGGCGTGGCGCTGGCGGGCCGCCGCCTCGACCGCCTGCCGTACCACGTGTGGGTGCTGTGCGGGGACAGCGAGCTGACCGAGGGGTCGATCTGGGAGGCGGCCGAACACGCCGCCTACGAGGGGCTGGCCAACATCACCGCGATCGTCGACGTGAACCGGCTCGGCCAACGCGGCCCCACCAGGCACGGCTGGGACACCGGCGCCTACGCGCGCAGGTTCGGCGCCTTCGGCTGGCACACCATCGAGGTGGACGGCCACGACCCGGGCGAGATCGACTACGCGCTGAGCGACGCGCGCAACACGCGCAGGCGGCCGACCGTGATCCTGGCCCGCACCCGCAAGGGCGAGGGCGTCAACGCGGTGGAGAACCGCGAGGGCATGCACGGCAAGGCGCTGAAGGACCCCGAGCACGCGATCTACGAGCTGGGCGGCGACAGGGGCGTGACGGTCAAGGTCAGCCCGCCCGACCAGACCCGCCCCCCGCACGTCTTCGACAGCGGACCCACCACCTGGCCGGTCTTCGAGGTGGGCGCCAAGGCCGCCACCAGGAGCGCGTACGGCGCGGCGCTGAAGGCGCTGGGCGAGGCCCGCGGCGACGTCGTGGTGGTCGACGGCGAGGTGGCCGACTCCACCAAGTCCGAGGAGTTCGCGCACGCCTTCCCCGAGCGGTTCTTCGAGTGCTTCATCGCCGAGCAGGAGATGGTCGCCACGGCCGTCGGCCTCCAGGTGCGCGACTGGGTGCCGTACGTGTCGACGTTCGCCGCCTTCCTCACCAGGGCGTACGACTTCATCAGGATGGCCGGGGTCAGCGGCGCCAACGTGCGCGTCGTCGGCTCGCACGCGGGCGTGTCCATCGGCGAGGACGGCCCCTCCCAGATGGGCCTGGAGGACCTGGCGATGATGCGCGCCGTCTACGGCAGCACGGTGCTCTACCCGTGCGACGCCAACCAGACCACGGCGCTGGTCAACGAGATGGCCGACCTGCCCGGCATCTCCTACCTGCGCACCACGCGCGGCGACACTCCCGTCATCTACGAGCCGGGCGAGTCGTTCGCCGTCGGCGGCTCCAGGGTGCTGCGGCACGCGCCCGACGACCGGGCGACGGTCATCGCGGCGGGCATCACCGTCCACGAGGCGCTGGCCGCGGCCGACACGCTCAGGGCCGAGGGCGTGCCGATCGGCGTCGTCGACATGTACTCGGTCAAGCCCGTCGACCAGGCGGTGCTGATCGAGGCGGCCACCACGTCGGGCAACCTCATCACCGTCGAGGACCACCGGCCCGAGGGCGGCCTGGGCGACGCGGTGCTCGACGCGGTCTCGGAGCTGGGACCCAGGGTGGTCAAGCTGGCCGTGCGCGGGCTGCCGGGCTCGGCGACGCCCGGCGAACAGCTCGCCGCCGCCGGGATCGACAGGGACGCGATCGTGGCGGCCGTCCGGCGCCTGCTCTGAGCGTGTGCTCTCAGCATGTGAAAAGGGGGGAGAGATCCCCCCTTTCGCACGCAGCGGTCAGCGCGATTTGGCCGTCTCCCGCCGGTTGGCCTTCTTGATCGCGTCGACCAGCTCGGACTTGGTCATCCTGGAGCGGCCCCTGACCCCGAGCTTGGCTGCCACGCCGTACAGGTGCTCCTTGCTGGCGTTGGCGTCGACGCCCTCGGCGGTCCGCCCCGAACGGTCGGTGGCGCCCTGGTCGGAGGGTCCCTTGCGGGCCTTGGCCTCCCAGTGGTCGCCGACCTTCTCGAAGGAGTGCTTCAGCGCCGAGAACGCGGTGCGGTGGGCGCGCTCGCCCTCGCCGTAGGTTTCCACGGCCGAGTCGTGCGCCTTGATCCACGTCTCCTGCGCCTTCTTGGGCGAACGCGCGACGGTCGAAGGCAGTTCCTCGCGCCCTGGCATGGCGGTCCCCCTTCTCAGATCTGCGGCGGGTCGGTGTAGCGCCGCTCCTCGTAGACGGTCGTCCGCTCCCTGTCGGGCTCGACCGGCGACACGATCTCCCGCGTCACCCTGACCCGGTAGAGCCCGAACAGCAGTAACGCGACGCCGCCCAGCATGAGGATGACGCCCACGATGTTGATGTCCAGGCCGGCGACGTCCCATTCGACGGCCCATGTGAGCACGGCGCCGAGCATGATGAGGAAGATGCTTCCGGCGATGGTCATGAATACCTCCCTAGAGCCGAGGAAACCTCTATCCCCATGGCGAGAAACAAACCCGTCGTGGTCGTCGGGCTGATGGGCGCGGGCAAGACCACGGTGGCCGTGCTGGTGGCCCAGGCGCTCGGCCTGCCGTTGAGCGACAGCGACCCCTACCTCAGACAGCGGTACGGCAAGAGCGCCGCGGAGATCGCCGCCACGGAGGGCGCGGACGTCCTGCACGAGCGGGAGGCCGAGCACGTGCTCGACGCGCTCGGCCACGTCCAGGTCGTCACCGCCGCGGCGAGCGTCATCGAACGCCCCGAGGTGCGCCAAGCGTTGCGGAAGGCGTTCGTGATCTGGCTGGACACCACCCCTGAGGTGCTGGCCGAGCGGATGAAGTCGAGCGACCATCGGCCCGGCTTCGACCCTGCCGTGATGAAGGCCAGGCGCGACCCCTACTTCAGGGAGGTGGCCGATCTGCGCCTCGACGTGACCACCGCGCTCCCGCAGGAACTGGCCGACAAAGCCCTTGACGCCATCCGATAGGAAAGACGCATGTTCGCCATCAAGCCCACCCTCGTCGGGCAGCGGGTCACGCTGCGTCCCGTCGGCCCCGAGCACGTCGAAGGCCTGCTGGAGCTCGTCACCGACCCCGAGGTCAAGCGCCTGACCGGCTCCCACGCGGGCGTCGACCCCGAGCCCGCCGCGATGTGGTACGCCACCCGCAAGGATCACCACGACCGGCTCGACCTGGCCATCTGCCACGAGGACGAGTACGTCGGCGAGATCGTGATCAACGAGCTCGACGCAGGCAATCTCTCGTGCAACCTGCGGATCGCGCTGCTCGGCTCGCGCGTGTTCGGCAAGGGCTTCGGCACCGAGGCGATCGGGCTCGTGCTCGACCACGTCTTCGCCACCACCCCGATCAACCGCGTCAGCCTGGGCGTCTACGACTTCAACGAGCGGGCCAGGCACGTCTACGAGAAGGTGGGCTTCGTGACGGAAGGGGTGCTGCGCGACGCCCTGCTGTGGGAGGGCCGCTGGCACGACGAGATCGTCATGTCGGTGCTGCGCCGGGATCGGGTCGCAACCAAACCCGAGATCGGCGCATCTAAGCTGCAGTGACGACGCGTTTGCTTGCCGGGGACCCTGACCGGCTGGGCGGCTACTTGCTGGCGGGGCGGCTCGGCTCGGGTTTCGACGCCTACGACCGCGCGGGCCGGCGCTACGCGATCACGATGGCCCGCGGCAGGGCGCCCGTGGTGGCGCCGCACTGCGTGGCCAGGGTGGTCGAGTCGGGTCCCGGTTTCGTGGTCAGCGAGTTCGTCCAGGGGCCGAGCCTGCGGGAGGCGGTGGCGCACGCCGGTCCCTACGCGGGCGACCGGCTGCACCGGATCGCGGTCGCGCTGGCCACCGCGCTGGTCGCCATCCACGACGCGGACGCCGTCCACCGCCATCTCGGGCCCGACTGCCTGCTGCTCGGCCCCAAGGGCCCCAGGGTGACCGGCGTCGGCACCGCCGACGCGCAGCGTCCCGCCCCCGAGGTGTTCACCGGGGAGAGCGCAGGGACTCCGGCGGACGTGTTCGCGTGGGGCGCGACCGTCCTGTTCGCCGCGACCGGCCGCGACCCGTTCGAGGGCGAGAGCCTGGGCGAGCTCATGCACGCGGTGCTGACCGTCGACCCCGACGTGAGCGACCTGCCGGAACCACTCAGGTCCATGGCGGCCAGGGCGCTGGCCAAGGAGCCAGGCGACCGGCCCACCGCGCGCGAGCTGCTGATCGGCCTGACCGGCAGCGCCGAGCCCGCCGTAGGCGCGCACCTGGCCGCCGAGGTCAGACCGCCTGAGGGGCTGACCGGCACTCCCCCGCTCGGCGACGTGGCGGAGGGCGTCTACCAGAGCCTGCCGTCCGAGCAGCAGTCGACGCTGCCGGAGACGCTGCTGCGGATGCGCGAGCCGGGCAGGCTTCCGCTGGCCGAGGTCGAAGGCGATCCCGCCGTCGCCGCGCTGACCGAGGCCGGCCTGCTGGTACGGCGGAGCATCGCGGTGCCGCCCGTCGACAGGCCGGAGGGCAGGCTGGTCGCCGTCGCCGACGCCTCGGTGAGCCCGGCCAGCCCGGCGCTGTTCCACGCCTGGCCGCGGCTGCGCTCGTGGGCGGAGGACGTCACGCCGTTGCGGCGGCGCAGGCTCAGGCGCAGGGTCGCCGTGGCGGGGCTCGCGGCGGGCGTGGCCGTGGCGCTGGCCGCCACGGTGGTGACCGTGACGAACGTGGTGCCGCACCCTCGGCAGGCGGTGACGACCGACCTCGCCGCCGCCCACCAGGCGACCCGCGACGCGGCGGCCCGGCAGACGACAGCGCGGGAGATGACCGCCCGAGAGGTAGCGGCCAGGGAGGTCGTGGCGCGGGCGGAGAGCCTGCGCAGCGCGGACCCCATGACCGCGATGAAGCTGAGCGTGGCCGCGTGGAGCCTGGCGCCGGTGCCGGAGGCCCGCAACGCCCTGCAGCGCTCCCTGGGTCAGAGCGACCTGGGCGCCTTCACCGTTCCCCGGCCGGTCGCGGGCACCACCTACCTCCTGTCCGACGACGGCGCCAGCCTGCTCGGCCAGGGAAAGAAGCAGGTGCGGCGCTGGGACCTGGCCACGGGGAAGCCCACCGGCCGGCACCGGCTGCCGAAACCCGCCGGCGCGTGGACGGCGCTGTCGGGCGACGGCAGGATCTACGCCGCCGGTGACTCCACGGCGGTGCGGGTGTGGAACCTGACCACGGGGGCGGCGATCCGGGGTTCGTGGCCCGGCGGCAAGCCCGCGCTGCACGCCCGGGGCAGGCTCCTCAGCGTCACCGACGGCCGGCGCACCAGGCTCTACTCCACCAAGGGCGGAGCCCCGCTGCTCGACGTCACCCGCAAAACGATCGTCACCTCCGCCGACGGCAGGTGGGCCACGGTCGCGGCCACCTCGGGCAAGGTCGAGGTGTGGGACCTGACCGAACGCGAGCTGCTGTACACCCACGCGAGCGAGCCGTACGTCGGCGACGGTGGGGCCAAGCTCCCTCCCGCCTCGGCGTTCAGCCCCGACGGCCGCCGCGTGGTGATCGGCGACGCCGTCCTCGACACCAGGACGGGCGACTCGAAGGCGCGGCTGAACCAGGAGGAGCACGACACGGGCGGGCGAGGGCCGCTGTCGTTCTCCCCCGACGGCCGGTTCCTGCTCGAACCCCTCGACAACGGCGAGATGGACGTGCGGCCTCCCGAGCGAACGGGAGACCGGCAGGTCCGGCTGTGGCGGCTGTCCGACGGGCACCTGCTCGGCGCCTATCCTGCCAGGAAGGCCACGGGCCGGTTCGTCTTCGGCGCCGACGGCGGGTCCATCCGCTACACGGTGGAAGGCGGCAGCGTCCTGTCGATCGACGTCTCCGACGTGCTGACCGACGCGCCGCGGCAGCAGCCGATCGCGCTCAGCGCCCCCAGGCAGTCCTTCGCCGACGTGCCGCCGCAACGCCTCCTGTCCCCCGACGGCGCGGTGGCCGCCGTCCAGCAGGGGCGGCGCACCGCCCTCTACGACACGGCGGCGGGACAACCGATGGGCGACCTCCCCGCGACGGGTGAGCTGTCCTTCGACGGCGAGGGCAGGCTGCTGGCCGTGGGAGGAGAGCGCACCACCGTCTGGGACGTGGCCACCCGCACGCAGGTCCGCGCGATCCCCACGGGCAGCGTCGACGACGTGGCGCTGTCGGCCGACGGCCGGTTGCTGGCGGCCGTGGGAGCCGACGGCCTCGAACTATGGAGCGTGCCCGAGGGCACGCTGGTCAAGGGCCCCATCAACACGATGGGGCTGCCGCTGGCCTTCTCCCCCGACGGCAGGCGCCTGTTCGCCGGACACGATCTCGTGGACCTGTCGTCGGGCAAGGTCACCCCGGCCGGCTCGGGCGACAGCCTCGCCACCGCCTTCAGCCCCGACGGCACCACCGCCGCCTTCGTCGTGGACGCCGACTTCTTCTCGGTGTGGAAGCTGTCCACGTGGCCGCCGCGCACCGTCGAACGGTCGGCGTACGGCACCAGCATCCGGTTCTCCCCCGACGGGACACTGCTGGCAATGGGCGGCGACTACACCACGCTGTGGGACGCGGCCACGCTGCGCGAGATCAGCAGGGTGCCGCTCGGACAGGACGTCGCCGACGTGGCCTTCAGCGCCGACGGCTCGAAGCTGATCGGCCTGCGGCAGGACGGCAGCGTGCGGGAGAGCCCCGTCGACCCCGTCATGGCCGCCGAGGCCGTCTGCGCCAAGGCGGGCGGCGCGCTGGACGAGGCGGGATGGGAGCGGCTGTTCCCCGACACGCCGTACCCGGGCGGAATGTGCTCTTGAAGGGCGCGCTCCGACGGCCCGTCCAAGACCTGGCGCTCATACCCTTGGTGACGTGCTCAGTAGTAACCGGTTGCGGGTCCTGCTCGAAGTGTTCAGGACGGGCAGCATCGCGGGCGCGGCCAGGGTGCTCAAGCTGTCGCCTTCCGCGGTGTCCCACCAGCTCTCGCGCCTGGAGCAGGAGGCGGGCGTCGGCCTGGTCGAGCGTAACGCGCAGAGCCTGCGCCTGACCGAGGCGGGCCGCCGCCTGGCCATCCGCGCGCAGGAGGTCGTCGACATCATCGAGGCGGCCGAGAAGGACCTGCTCGCCCAGGCCAGGGTCGATGCGGGCGAGCTGCGCATCGGCTTCTTCGCCTCCGCGGGCTATCGGCTGCTGCCGCTGGCGCTGTCGAGGTTCGCCTCCAGGTACCCGAAGGTGGCGCTCGACCTGGTGGAGGGCCAGCCGTACGAGCTGCTGCCCGATCTGGAGCGCGGCGCGCTCGACGTGCTGGTGGTCTTCGAGCACGCCCTCGATCCGTGGCAGTGCCCCGAGGGGGTCGAGGTGGTGCACCTGTTCGACGAGCCGCAGCTGCTGGTCGTGCCGACCGGGCACGCCGCGGCCCAGCGGCCGAGGGTACGGCTGGCGGACCTGGCCGACGAGCCGTGGATCACCACGTTCGGCGCCGAGCACCCCGTCTCGATCCTGGAGCGGGCCAGCACCCTGGAGGGCTTCTCGCCGCAGATCCGCTGCCGCAGCGACCACTACGAGGTGACGATCGGCCTGGTGCGGGCCGGGCTCGGCGTCGCGCTGGTGCCGAGCCTCGGCCTCATGGGCGCGACGGGGCTGCAGACGTGCCGCCTGGTCACGCCGAACCTGTTCCGCAGGATCGGCGTGGCCAGGCGGCCGACCAACCCGAATCCGGCCGCCCGGTCCTTCCTCGCCTACCTTCGCACGGCCTCCGCGCAGCTCAGGAACTCGCTGGAGCCCTCACTGCGCTGAGGCCTTCACTTCGCCGACGCGCGCTCGGCGATGGCCAGGCCCGCCTGCCGTACGGCGGAGGCCAGCTCGTGCTCGGCGCCGGACGGGCCGTGGGCGAGCACCGCGTAGGCCACCCGCCTGTCCATGATCCCGACGTCGGACCTGATGCCGTCGTCCGTGCCGGTCTTGTTGGCCAGCCAGCCACCCTCGGGGTCGTGCCTGACCAGGGCGGGCACCAGGCTGTGGTCGGTGTTCTGCTGCATCCAGCCCCGCATGAGCACCTGCCAGCCGTCCGCGCCCGCCACGAGCGCGGCCAGCGCGGCCAGCTCGGCGGCGGTGCCGATCGCGAACGTCGGCGGGTCGCCGGGGCCGCGCGGCTCCCTGATCCGGTCGAGCAGCCTGGTCCTGGACAGCCCGAGGGCGGCGGCCGCGGCGTTGACCCGGTCGACGCCGACCCTGCGCAGCAGCGCGTTCGTGGCGGTGTTGTCGCTGATCGCGGCGGTGAGCAGGGCCAGGTCGCCGATCGTCCAGCTGCGGCCGGACAGCGACAGCAGCAGGCCCGAGCCGCCGCAGTAGTCGTCGTCGTGCAGCGTGACCGGCGTGTCGGGGTGGAGGATGCCGCCTTCGATGCTCATCGCCACCTCGGCCAGCAGCAGCAGCTTGCCGACGCTGGCCAGCGGCAGCTCGACGTCCTCGTTGACGCCGTGCGTCTCCCCTGTCACCAGGTCGCGCGTGGCCACGGCGAGCATGATGTCGTTCACAGGCCGATGATCCTTCCTGGCAGCTCGCCGGTGAGCGTGCCGTGCTCCACCGCCGGTCGTCCCGCGACGACGACGGCCTCGACGCCGACGGGCGGCAGCAGCGGGTCGGCGTAGGTGGCGCCGTCCGCGACGGTGACGGGGTCGAACAGGACCAGGTCGGCGTGCGCGCCGTCGCGCACCACTCCCCTGTCCTTCAGCCCGAACCGGTCGGCCGCCATGCCCGTCATCTTGTGGACGGCGCTCTCCAGCGGGAACAGCCCCTGGTCGCGGGAGTAGCGGCCGAGCACCCTGGGGAAGGTGCCCGCCAGGCGCGGGTGCGGGTGCCCCGGCTTGGGCACGCCGTCCGAGCCGATCATGGCGAACTCGCTGGCCAGGACCCGCTGGACGTCGTCCTCGCGCATCGAGTGGCTGATGATCGTCACCTCGCCCTCCTCGGCGAGCAGCAGCTCGGCGGCGATGTCGACGGGGTCGCCGAGGTCGCCGCCCAGCTCGGCGATCGTGCGGCCCTCGACCTCGGGATGGTTGGCGGCGCAGGCGACCGAGATGCGGTCCCATCCGCCGTTGCCGACCGTGTTCTCCCAGCCGGGCACGCCGTCCTCGATCGCCCTGCGCATCCGGTCGCGTTCGCCGGGCCGGCGCAGCCGGTCGAGCAGCGCCTCCGTGCCGCCGTCGTTGGCCCACGGCGGGAACATCGCCGACAGCGACGTGCTGCCCTCGGTGTAGGGGTAGACGTCGCAGGTGATGTCCATGCCCTGGGCGCGCAGCTCGGCGATGCGCGGGAGCGTCCGTTCGGTCCTGCCCCACGCGTACTTGCCCGCGGTCTTGTGGTGGCTGACGTGCAGCGCCGCCCCACTCCTGCGGGCGATCTCGACCGCCTCCTCCAGCGCCTCCTCCACGCGGGACATCTCGTCCCTGAGGTGCGTGACGTACGGCTTGCCGTACCGTGCCGCGACGCGGGCCAGCGCGACCACCTCGGCGGTGTCGCCGTACGTGCCGGGGGTGTAGATGAGCCCCGTGGACAGGCCCGCCGCGCCGGCGGCCAGCGCGTCGTCGAGCAGCGCGCACATCGTGTCGAGTTCGGCGGCGGTGGCGGGCCGGTCCTCGTAGCCGAGCACGCCCGCCCTGAGCGTGCCGTGGCCGACGAGGGAGGTCAGATGGTTCGAGCGGGGGGCGTGCCCGTGCGCCTCCACGAACGCCCCATAGTCCTGAAATATCGGGATGTCGCCGCCGAAGCCTGCCCTGCTGGACCTGCGCAGGGCGGCGACCCGCTCGGGCAGGGCGGGAAACAGGCTCGAACCGCAGTTGCCGCAGATCTCGACGGTCACGCCCATGCGCACGGGAGCGGCGGCCAGCTCCTTGCCCGCCGCGCCGAGCAGGGTGACCGCGTCGGAGTGGGTGTGCACGTCGATGAAGCCGGGCGCGACCACGAGCCCGGTGGCGTCGATCACCCGCGCTCCCCCGGCCTCAAACGGGCCGCCCTCGGGCAGCAGGACGAGGCGGCCGTCCGTGACACCGACGTCGGTACGGCGCAGCGGCGCGCCCGTCCCGTCGGCGACGAGGCCACCGCTGATCAGCAGATCGAGGCTCACGGAACGGCCACCGTACCCTTCGGAAGAAGCGGGCAGTTCACAGGCCCTCCTCCGTCGGGCCTGTGAACCAGGTTGCTGTGTTGATTGGTTCGCTCGCAAGCTCGCTTCACAGGACCTGCCCCAGGAAGGCGCGGGTGCGTTCGTGGCGCGGGCTGGACAGCACCTCGCGCGGCGCGCCCTCCTCCACGATCACGCCGTCGTCGATGAACACCAGATGGTCGCCCGCCTCCCTGGCGAAGCCCATCTCGTGCGTCACCACGATCATCGTCATCCCGCTGGCCGCCAGGTCGCGCATGACCTGCAGCACCTCCTGCACCAACTCGGGGTCGAGCGCGCTGGTCGGCTCGTCGAAGAGCATGACCTTGGGGTTCATGGCCAGGCTGCGGGCGATCGCGACCCGCTGCTGCTGGCCGCCCGACAGCTGCCGCGGATAGTGCCCGGCCCTGTCGGCCAGGCCCACCCTGTCGAGCAGCGCGAGGGCGTGCGAGGTCGCCGCCGCCTTCGAGACGCGCTTGACCGTGCACGGGCCCTCCATGACGTTCTCCAGCGCGGTCATGTGCGGGAACAGGTGGAAGCGCTGGAAGACCATGCCGATCTCCTGCCGCTGCCTGCACAGCTCGTCGGGCCGCAGCAGGTGCAGCTTTCCCGACTTCTCGGCGAAGCCCATCAGCTCGCCGTCGACCCACACCCGGCCCGCGTCGATCGTCTCCAGCCGGTTGACGCAGCGCAGCAGCGTCGACTTGCCCGAGCCCGAAGGGCCGACCACGCAGACCACGCCGCCGACCGGCACGTCGAGGCTGACGCCCTTGAGCACCTCGATGGGCCCGAAGCGCTTCCTGACCGATTCGATCTTCACCATGCTAGTGGCCACGGCTGAACCTCCTCTCCAGGAAGCGCTGGCCGACGGTGGCCACGCTGGTGAGCAGCAGATACCACGCCGAGGCGACGACCAGCAGCGCGATGACCTCGAAGTTGTCCAGGTAGATGCGCTGCGAGACGGTCAGCAGCTCGGCGCCGGAGATGACCGAGACCATCGAGGTGGTCTTCAGCATCGAGATGAACTGGTTGCCGGTGGGCGGGATGATCACCCGCATCGCCTGCGGGAGCACGACCCTGCGCAGGATCTGCCGGTGCTTCATGCCCAGCGACTCGGCCGCCTCCCGCTGTCCCGGATCCACCGAGCGGATGCCCGCGCGGACGATCTCCGCCATGTAGGCGCCCTCGTTGATGGTCAGCCCGAGCAGCGCCGCGGTGAACGGCGTGATCAGCTCGTTGGCCGGCCACTGGAGGAACATCGGACCGCCGAACGGGATCCCGATTCCGATCTCGGGGAAGACCAGGCCGATGTTGAACCAGAAGATGAGCTGCACCAGCAGCGGCGTGCCGCGGAAGAACCAGGTGTAGAGGCCCGCCGCGCCGCGCAGCACGGGGCTGTCCGACAACTGCATGACGGCGGCCGCCACGCCGAGGCCGACACCGATCGCCATCGACAGCGCGGTCAGCGCGATCGTGATCCACAGGCCGCCGAGGATGCGGCCGTCGAGCAGGAACTCGACGATCACGTCCCAGTGCAGGTTGGGGTTGACGACGACGGTGTAGGCCAGCCACACCATGACCAGCGCCGCCACCCCTCCCGCGACGATCCGCCCCGGCCTGGGTGGCCTCACCGCCTCGATGCGGAGGTCGATGTCCTTCATGCGCCGGTGTTGATCGTGACCTTGGAGACGGCGTTGGCCGTGGTGCCGTACTTCTCCAGGATCTTGCCGTACTCGCCGCTGTCGATCAGCTCCTGCAGCGCCTTGGCGACGGCGTCGCGCAGGCCCGTCTGCTTCTTGTCGACGGCGATGCCCCACGGTCCCGCGTCGTACTGCTCGGGCAGGACCTCGTACTTGCCGGTCTCCTTGGCGTACATGGCGGCCACGGGCGAGTCGACGATCGTGGCGACGGTACGGCCGGCGTCGATGGTGAGCAGGCCGGTCGGCGCGTCCTCGCTCTGCATGATCTCCATCTTCTGGGCGCACTTGTCGTTCTGCCGTTTGCCGATCTCCAGGTTGGAGCTGCCCTTGGCCAGGACGACCTTCCTGCCGCACAGGTCCGCGAGGGTCTTGATGCCCTCGGGGTTGCCCTTCCTGACCATGATCGAGCCGCCCGCGTTGAAGTAGTCGACGAAGTCGACGGCCTTGCGGCGCTGCTCCAGGTCGCTGAGCGCGGCCATGGCGATGTCCCACCTGCCGCCCTGCAGGCCGGGGATCAGGCCGTCGAAGGAGGCGTTGACGATGCGCGTCTTCAGCCCGAGCCGCGCGCCGATCGCGACGGCCAGGTCGGCGTCGACGCCGGTCATCTCCTGGGTGCCGGGCTTGTACATCTCCATCGGCGGGTAGCCCTCGGAGGTCGCCATCCGCAGTTCGCCCGATTTCCTGACGGTGTCGGGGACGAGGTCCTTGGCGCTCTTGCCCGTCGCCGAGGGCGGCGTGGGCGCCGCCGTACCCGAGGTGGACCTTCCGCATCCCGCGCCCAGCGCGCAGACCGCCACCAGGGCGATGACCAGGTGTTTTCGCATGGGACCTCATGGTGGTCAGCCCGCGACGCCCCACCAAGCCTCGTGAAGGCATGCGACCCTCACCAACGAATCCATCGAGGCTCAGCTCTCGCAGGCATCGGATCTGCCTACGCTCCCCACCCATGAGCTTGGACATTTGGCCCCAGACCGCCACCTGGCACGGCGGGGAGCTGCACCTCGGCGGCGTCGGCGCGGTCGAGCTGGCCAGGGTGTACGGCACGCCCGCCTACGTGCTCGACGAGGCCGACTTCACCGCCCGCGCCCGCTCGTGGCTGGACGCGCTTCCCGACGGCGACGTCCACTACGGCGGCAAGGCGTTCCTGTGCCCCGAGGTGGTGCGCTGGCTGGACGGGCTCGGCCTCTCGCTCGACGTGTGCACCGGCGGCGAACTGGCCGTCGCCAGGGCCGGAGGGATGCCGCCCGAGCGGGTCGTCTTCCATGGCAACAACAAGTCGCCCGCCGAGCTGCGCCGCGCCGTCGAGTGGGGCATCGGCTGCGTGGTCGTCGACTCCTTCACCGAGATCTCCAGGCTCGCCGCCATCGCCGCCGACCTGGGCGTCAGGCAGCGGGTGATGGTCAGGGTGACGCCCGGCGTCGACCCGCGCACCCACGCCTTCATCGCCACCGGCGGCGAGGACTCCAAGTTCGGCTTCTCGCTGAGCTCCGGCGCGGCGGCGCTCGCCGTCGAACGGGTGACCGCCGAACCCTCCCTGGAGCTGTACGGCCTGCACTCCCACATCGGCTCGCAGATCTTCGACCTGGACGCCTTCGGCACGGCCGCGGCCAGAATGGCCGAGTTCGCCGCCGGCTTCGGCGTGACCAGGCTCGACCTGGGCGGCGGCCTCGGCATCGGCTACCTGCCGACCGATCCCACCCCGCCGACGCCCGCCGAGCTGGTCGCCGTCCTGAAGAAGGAGACGGCGGGCCTGCGCCTGGCCGTCGAACCCGGCAGGTCCATCGCCGGGCCCTCCACGGTCGCGCTCTACGAGGTCGGCACGATCAAGGGCAGCTACGTGAGCGTCAACGGCGGCATGAGCGACAACCCCCGCCCCGGCATGTACGGCGCCGCCTACACCGCCTCGCTGGCCAACCGCGCCTCCGACGCCCCGCGCAGCCCGTTCACCGTGGTCGGCAAGCACTGCGAGAGCGGCGACGTGCTGGTCAGGGACCTCCCGCTGCCCGACGACCTGCGGCCTGGCGACCTGCTGGCCGTACCGGTGTCCGGCGCCTACCAGCGCTCCATGGCCAGCAACTACAACCACCTGCCCCGGCCCCCCGTCGTGGCCGTCCGGGATGGCGCGGCCAGGGCGATCGTCCGCCGCGAGACCGAGGAGGACCTGCTCAGGCTCTACCTGTAGGGGATTGCAGATTCATCCTTTGCGGGCGCCTGGTGCGTTACGGCGAAGGTTAAGGGCATATGCGGGCCATGGCTGAGTTCCTGACTGACATCAAGACCATCCGCGAGCGCGCCAGGGCCGAGATCGGCAAGGGCCCCATCACCGACGCATACGGCGCGGACGTGGAACGCGTCATCCAGGTGTGCAACGAGGCGCTGGCGACCGAGATCGTCTGCGTCCTGCGCTACAAGCGCCACTACTACACCGCCACCGGGATCATGGCGGAGTCCGTCGCGGCGGAGTTCCTGGAGCACGCGAACGAGGAGCAGGAGCACGCCGACCGGCTGGCCGCCAGGATCGTGCAGCTCGGCGGAGAGCCTGACTTCAACCCCGACACGCTGACGTCCCGTTCGCACTCGCAGTACGACTCCAGCGCCAGGCTCACCGAGATGATCAAGGAGGACCTGGTCGCCGAGCGGATCGCGGTCGCCGCCTACACCGAGATCGTCCAGTGGCTCGGCGACAAGGACGTCACCACCCGCCGCGTCTTCGAGGACCTGCTGGCCAAGGAGGAGGAACACGCCGACGACATGAAGAGCCTCCTGGAGCGCATGCCCGGCTAGTTGCGGGCCGCCCACAGGCCGAGGCCCAGGGCCACCGTGTGCTCGGGGGTGTCCACGCGCGCCACCGGGATGCCCAGGTCGCGACGCAGCCTCCTGGGCAGCCCACTCAGCCGGGCGCCGCCGCCCGTCAGCAGCAGCCCGCGACGGGCCACGTCGGCGGCGATCTCGGGCGAGCACGACTCGATCACCTCCCGCACCGCCTCGACGATCGCCCGCACCGCCGGGTCGATCGCCTCGTACACGCACTCGGCCGACACCGTGGCGTACATCGGCGCCCCGTGTCTTGGATGGGCGCCGCTCACCTCCATCCGGCAGCCCGCGAGAGGCTCGCAGGCCACGCCGAGCTGCTGCTTCAACGACTCGGCCGTCCTGTCGTCGATGACGACCCCGTAGGCGCGCCGCACCTCCAGCTTGATCGCGCTGTCCATCGCCTCGCCGCCGGTCCGCATCGACCTGACCGCCACCGCCCGTCCCATCGAGACCGCCGCCACGTCGGTGGTGCCCCGGCCGACGTCCACGACGATGGCCGCGATCGGGTCGGCCAGCTCCAGCCCCGCGCCCAGCGCCGCCGCCAGCGGCTGCTCCATGAAGGTGATCTGGCGGGCCTGCGCCTCGTAGGCCGCCTCCAGCGCCACCTTCCGCTCGATCGAGGTGATGCCGCCCGGCACCGCGATCGTCATCCTGGGCCTGGCGAACGGGTGCCCGTGCACCTTGTGGACGAAGTGGCGCAGCATCCGGCGGGCGGCGTCCGGCTCGACGATCACTCCGTTCCTGACCGGCCGTACGGTGACCATGCCGGTCGTCTTCGTGGCCTCCGCGCCGAACGCGACGATCTGCCCGGTGTCGGGGTCGACGGCGACGAGGGAGGGCTCGTTGAGCATGATGCCCCTGCCGCGCACGTGGATGCGGGTGCCCGCCGTACCGAGATCGATGGCCAGGTCCCTGCTCAGGAACGGGAGCATCGATTCGAGCCGCCTGACACTCATGCCGTTCCTCATGATTGTTGCGTTGCCTGCCCGGGGTCCGGGCAACACCAATCGCTCATCCCAAATCAGCAAATGTGCCAGGAAGGGGGGTATGTCCTCTCCGCGCAGTCGACTACACAGCACTACGCATAGGTGCACGGCTCCCTGGGGCCGAACGGCGCGGGGAAGAGCACCACGATCCGCGTGCTGCCGGGCCTGATGCGCGCCGAGGCGGGCACTACGACTGGGCAGGGGCGGAAAAACGGCACCGGGTCTACCGCGACTGCGGGGAGAGGACGTGGGACAGGGCGTGGCGGAGGTTGGCGGCGAAGGAGTCGGTGGTGCCGGGCTCCAGCCAGTGCCGGCCCGCCACACGGACGGCGCCGACGACGGCGGCAGCCGTAACGGCGGAAAAGAGGTCGGGGTCGGTGCCGGTGCGGGCCGCGATGGCGTCGGCGAGCGGGGCTTCGGCCATGGTGAACGCCTTCAGCGCCTCGCCCTCCAGCTCGGGCGTCAGCATGATCATGCTCAGTCCTGCCCTGTCGGGTTCGGGGTCGGTGTAGAGCTCGATCACGGCCGCGATGATGGCCTCAGCCAGGGGTTCGTCGGCGGGGCGGGCGCGTAGGGCCTTGCCCGCGCGCCTGGACTGGTCGGCCTGGAAGGCGCAGATCGCCTCTGCCCTGCTGGAGAAGTAGTTGTTGTAGGTGCGGGGCGAAACCCCGGCGGCCGCGGCGATGTCGTTGACGCGGACGAGGGCCAGCCCGCTGGGGCCCTGCTCGATGGCCAGGCGCAGCGCGGCATGACTGATCGCCTCCCGGGTGGCCTGGCTGTGGCGGGTCCGGAGGTCCGCGGGCTCGTCGCTCATGGGAAAACTCTACCGAACTTGCGTGTCACGCACTATGTGCGTGGCACGCAAGTTGTGTGTAGAGTGCGGGGCACGCTGGCACTCGCGCCTGGAGAGTGCCAATCAGCCGGGACGGCGGGGTCCCTGGCCAGACCTTCCGTCGCGGGCGCCGTCCCGGCAGACCCACCACAGAGCAGGAGCAGACGATGACCTCGAAGATGATCGCGTTCGACGAGGACGCCCGGCGCGGTCTCGAGCGCGGGATGAACCAGCTCGCCGACGCCGTCAAGGTGACCCTCGGCCCCAAGGGCCGTAACGTCGTGCTGGAGAAGAAGTGGGGCGCTCCCACGATCACCAA
>NZ_JBHZBH010000043.1:0-67771 GCF_042754765.1 Nonomuraea sp. NPDC059194
GGGCTACCCTCAGCTTCGATCAGGCCGCTGCGACGGCCCAACGGTGGCGGTCTTCCACCTCCACTCGATTACGTAGCGCCTCGTGGCGCACTGACTGAGCGCTTCAGTTGGCGGATTAGCACTTCAGTTGGCGGATGTGCACTTGAGTTGGCGGGCTCCGCGCTTCCAGGAGACGGCAAGAGACTGGCGATCGTTATCTGGGGTTGTCAAGCGAACCTGCTGGTCAGTCGCATGAAGGTCGTTAAGGCACGTCAGGCGAAGTAGACCCCAGAATGCCGAGCATGGTGGGTCCGGCGCGAAGGTTTTCGAGCGCGTGGAGAGGTGATCGATCAGCGATGGGCCGTTGCGATGAGGCGTCGCAGTGCCGCGTGGGCGGGTGGGCCCCACGTGGCCTTGCCGCCTGGCCGGCCGTGGACACCGGCGTCGCCGACGTGGAGGCCGACGAGGGCGCGGATCACGGCCCATCCGCGGGCGCGGCGCAGGGTTGCGGCGTCCGGGGCCGGCTGGTAGGCCGCGTAGAAGCGGTCGGCGGCGCCGTCCGGCAGCAGAGTCCAGGCTGCGGCGAGGTCGCAGGCCGGATCGCCGGCGAACAGGTCGCCGAAGTCGATCACGCCGCAGATGGTGCCGTCCGCGGTGAGGACGTTGGCCGGGTGCAGGTCGCCGTGGAGCCAGAGCGCCGGGCCGGTCCAGTCGGGCGCGGCGGCGGCGTCTTCCCAGACCGCGCGGACGGCGTCCGGGTCGGGGATCAGCCCCAGCTCGGTGGCCGAGGCGAGCTGCTGGGCGACCCACTCGGAGGAGCCTGCCAGCGGCCCTCCGCGGCCCCGGCCGGCGGTGTCCGCCTCTTCGGGGGCGGGTTGGTGAAGAGCGGTCAGGAAGGCGGCCAGGGTGTCGGCCGCCTCCGTGCCGCGCGTGACGGGGGCGCGGTCGGCGGGCTCGCCCGGCACCCAGGTGGTGACGATCCAGGGGCGCGGAAACCGCGCGGAGGGCTCGCCGAGGCGCTGCGGGACGGGAACCGGCAGCGGAAGGCGCGGGGCGAGGGTGGGCAGCCAGGTGTGCTCCTTGCGCAGCAGCTCGTCCGCGGACTGCGTCGCCCAGGGCAACCGGACGGCGAGGTCGTCGCCGAGCCGCCATAGCTGGTTGTCCCAGCCGCGCGCGCCGAGACTCACCGGGTAATCGGCCAGATCGGGGTGCTGGTCGAGCAGCAGATCCCGCACCAACTCCGCGGTGATCTCGATCTCGGTGTGCGTCATGCGGAGCAACATTAGCCGGATTTCAGCCGACCCCTTCCGGCTGCTGGAGGGGAACCAGATCATAAACGCGCGGGCGTCTGAACCTCGTTCACACGGTGTTCCATCCGCCCATGCCCTCAGACCAGGAGACCCGGGGTTGCGGGCGTGTCCCAGGCTGGCAGATGCCGGTCAGGGGCGGTTTCCCTCCTGCGCACTGGTTGATCATCTCGACGAGGGCTTGCCGATCGGCTCGGGAAGGTGCTGAAGGAGGGCGATCACCGGTTCCAGCACCTCCATCGCGGCCTCTGGCGTGAGGGAGGTGTCGTCGTTGTGATCGAGCTGGTCATGGTGAATGCCGCAGCAGACGCACTGCCGCCGTAGAGCCCGCCGCGTGCAGGTGCGCAAGGTAGGCCTGAACCGTCATGGTGAAGCGCCGGACGGGGCGGCGAACGGTGTCTCCCACCCGCACGATCCTCCGGGTAACGCCGTCACCGATCAGTGGCTCTTCATCATGCTGTTCGATGTCTCGTTTTGGGGCTGCCATGAGGACACTCCGTTCAACGGGTTCCGACGGTTTCGGCGTTGGGGGTTGCCCTGACGAGCACGCGTCACGTTAGCGGAGGAGTCGAACTTGATCCACTGGCATCGAGGGCGAAGGTGAGCTGGTCAGGGCCGCCGCGGCCGACGTGACAGGCTGGGGGTCGGGAACTGCTTCGGATTGAGTGTTCATAAGCATCCTTTGCTGTCCATGCGTGATGTATGATCTCGCCTTGTGAACCTGACGGAATGGGCGCGAGCACAGGGGATCGCCCCTCGTACCGCGTACCGTTGGTTCCGTGAGGGCACGTTGCCGGTCCCTGCGGAACGCGTGGGGCCGCGGACGATCCTGGTCAACATCGACGCGAACACCTCACCGTCTGTGACCGGTGGCCTGGGCTTGTACGCCCGCGTGTCCTCACACGGCCAGAAGGCCGACTTGGAACGCCAGCTCGTCCGGTTGTCTCAGTGGGCGGCAAAGGCCGGGTACCGGGTGGTGCGGATCGAATCCGAGATCGCCTCCGGGATGAACGGCGGCCGCACGAAGGCCCGCCGCCTGCTGGCTGACCCGGCGGTGACCACCGTGGTGGTGGAGCACAAGGACCGGCTCGGCCGGATGGACGTGGAGCTGGTCGAGGCCGCGCTGTCGGCGACCGGCCGTCGTCTGGTGGCGCTGGACGAGGGCGAGGTCGAAGACGATCTGGTACGGGACATGGTCGAGGTACTGACGTCGTTGTGTGTCCGTCTGTACGGCCGCCGATCGGCGAAGAGCCGGGCACGCAAGGCCCTACAAGCTGCGGCGGCCGATGACTGAGCCGAACAAGAAGCAATTGCGCGCCATCGCCCCGCCGTTCGTCGCCCTCGGGCCGTCCGGTGTGGCGATACGCGACCGTCTCAAGCACCTCACGCCCCAGGATGAGAGGGTCCTCCGGCTGGTAGGTGATCATCTGGGCTCTCTGGCGTCCCGTGATCTCAAGCAGCGTTGTGCGGATGGTCTGGAGCACTCCGCGGGCACGTGGGCGGCCCGTAAGCGGGCCCTGACCGCCGAGTCCTCCTCCCGGTGGGCCGGTTCGATCACCAAGGCGAGCCACGATCAGTGGGCGCTGTCGCGCCGCTGCCAGGCCGCGCACATCCATAGCCTCGAAGCCGGTGTCCGTACGCTGAGGCACCGGCTCTCCCAGCCCATCGGAGCGAAGGCAACCGAGCGGGCGCCGGGCGGATACCGCTCCGAGCACGAGTGGTTCATGAAATCGCGCCGTCTGGCAACGCTTGAGGACCGGCTGGAGCAGGTACGGGCTGAGCGTGAGGCCGGTATCGTGCACGTGGTGCGCGGCGGTCAACGACTGCTCAACAACCGCCATAATCTCGAAATGATGCGGCTGACCGAAG
Source organism: Nonomuraea sp. NPDC059194 (assembly GCF_042754765.1). Lineage (NCBI taxonomy): Bacteria > Bacillati > Actinomycetota > Actinomycetes > Streptosporangiales > Streptosporangiaceae > Nonomuraea > Nonomuraea sp. NPDC059194. Next base: position 3,156 of record NZ_JBHZBH010000043.1, read on the forward strand.
CCGAGTGGCGCCAACACTGGGAGGCCGAGCGCTGGTTCCTCGCCGCTGACGGCGAGAGCGGCAAGCGGTACGGCAACGAGACGATCCGCGTCACACCCGACGGCGTGGTCTCGATCAAGCTCCCGGCTCCGCTGGCCCATCTGGCCAACGCCAGGCATGGCCGGTATGTGCTGGTCTGCAGGGTGGAGTTCAAACACCGGGGCGCCCAATGGCGGGACCGGATCGATGCGAACCGGGCTGTCGCGTACCGCGTCCACCTCGATGTCAGCCGGGGCCGCTGGTACCTGACCGCATCGTGGCAACGCCCCGCCGTCAAGACGATCCCGCTGCAGACGGCCCGAGCAGGCGGGATGATCGGTGTCGATACGAACGCCGACCACTTCGCCGCCTACCGCCTCGACGCCTGCGGCAACCCGGTCGGCGACCCGCACCGCTTCTTCTACGACCTGTCCGGCACCGCCCCCCCATCGGGATGCGCAGATCCGGCATGCCATCACCCGGCTCCTGCACTGGGCCAAAGGTGCCGGTGTGGCCGCGATCGGTATCGAGGACCTGGACTTCACCGCCGAGAAGACCCGCGAGAAGCACGGCCGTAACAAGCGGTTCCGGCAGCTCATCTCCGGCATCCCCACCGGCAAGCTCAAGGCGCGGCTGGTGTCGATGGCGGCTGAGATGAATGTGTCCATCGTGGCCGTTGATCCGGCCTACACCTCGCAGTGGGGCGCGCAGCATTGGCAGAAGCCCATGAGCACGCCCCGCCGGAAGACCACCCGTCACGATGCCGCGAGCATCGCGATCGGACGACGCGCCCTCGGGCACCCGATCCGGCGACGGACGACACCGCCCCAGCATCACCAGAGCGATGGTGCTGGGCATCGGACTGTCCAGGCCGATCGTGGTACCCGGGGGCGTGAGGAAACCCGCCGCCCCGTCACGGACCGTGCACATGATGCACGTGCCCGGACGGGGAACATGCAAGGAACGCGGGCGACCAGCGCATCCACAACCGTTCGGGATGCGCGCAGTGCCGGGCGGCGGGTCCAAGACCCACTCCTGATCACTGACGAGGAACGGTTCGACTGGCTGAACGGCCGCGCAACGGAAGAGCGCCCGCCGTAGGGGTATGCGAAGCTCCTCGGCCAGGTCAAGTCCGCCCTCGACATCGACACCGGTGGCGGCGAGGTCCTCGCGGAGGCTCCGGCGTTTCCGCCGCGGATGGTCGCCACCGAAGCCTGGCCGCCCAACGCGCAGCGTGCCCGCGAGCTGCTCGGCCCGCGCGGTGTCCACGTCATCGAGACCGTCGAGGATGGCCCCTTGCCGTTCCCGGACGAGTCGTTCGAGCTGGTGACGGCACGACACCCGGTGTCGCCCGACTGGGCGGAAATCCACCGCGTACTCGCGCCAGGCGGCTACTACTTCGCGCAGCACGTCGGACCCGCGTCGGCGTTCGAACTGATCGAGCATTTCCTCGGCCCGCTCCCAGAGGAACGAAGAGGACGCGACCCTCAGCGTGAATCCGCCGCGGCGAAGGACGCCGGCCTGGTCGTCACCGACCTGCGCACCGTACGGTGCCGCATGGCGTTCTACGACGTGGGCGCCGTGGTGTGGATCCTCCGCAAGTGTGTCTGGTGGGTGCCGGACTTCTCCGTCGAGAAGTACCTCGACAAGCTCGCCGAGCTTGACACGCAGATGCGGAACGGCGAGCCCGTCGTCGCACACTCGACCCGACACCTGATCGAAGCGCGACGACCGGCATCCCGATAGCTACTTCTTGGCCTGATGCGAAGATTCTTGACCGCTCGGGCTGCCGTGCGGCTTGCCTGGCACGGGACAGCCACATCAGGTCGACGGTTTGCGCTTCCACGACCCATTGATCAAGTGCGTCGGGCCGGATGGACTGAGCGATGTCCGGCTACATTCAACGCATATGAGTGCGATGCGCGAGGAACTTCACCACCTGGTGGACCGCCTGCCCGAGGAAAAGGTGGCCCTTCTGCTTCGCCTTGTCCGCGATCAGTTCGATGAACGGCCCATCATTCGCGACCTCCCGTTCATCGGAATGCTTGAGGCCGAGCCCGACTTTGCGGAACGGTCAGAAGAGGTCTTGCGCTCCTGCGTTCCATCCAGGACCGCTCCTGGTCTGACTGACGACGGGACGCAAGCTCGAGTGGCCTGCCGCGGGATGCCGTTCGTCGGGCGCCCGCCGGAAGAGATCACGTAGCGAGGAGGTGACTGTCGCAGCCGGCGCTCAGGAGAGCTACGTAAGCGTCATACACGTCATGAGGCATGCGGAGGGGCAGAGACGGAGTGTGTCGATGGCCATGCCTGCCCCGAGCCACCGTCCGTCGATCCGCCCACGATGATCGCAGACGCGGCGGCGTTTCAGCGCCGAATCACCCAGCCCGGCGCCCAGGTCCCGGCGGCGTCGAGGCTGGCCGCTGTGGCGGCGAGGTGGGCGCGGAGGGTGGCCAGCCCTGGGTGGGGGTTGTCGCGGTGCCACAGGAGCGAGTGCGGGTAGACGGGCGTCGGGTCGGTCACCGGGATGCGGCGCAGGCCGTGGTCGGCGGGCCAGACCAGGCGGGTCTGCTCGCCCATGAAAGTGGCCAAGGCCGGGGTGTCTGCGATGGTGTCGAGGAGCGCGTCGGAGCCGAAGTTGGGGCCCGTCGCCTCGATGGTGAGGTCGAACTCGGCGACGAGATCGTCGTAGTAGGCGGCCCACTCGGTACCGGGGACGATGCCGGGCATCCAGATCCGGTGCCCGGCGAGCTGAGCGACGGTCACCGACCGGGCGCCGGCCAGCGCGTGGGCGGGCCCGGTGAGGAGCTGGAGCACCTCGTCGAGCACCCTGACGGACTCTATTTCCTCGGGAAGGGGCCGGCCGGGCGTGGCGACGGCGCGGAAGGACGCGTCGATCGCACCGGACCGAATGGCGGCGACGGCCGTCTCGACATCGAACAGCATCACCACGTCGAGCTCGATCTCGGGGTGCGCGCGGTGGAAGCCGCGCATCAGGCCCGACGCCGCGCTGCGTGAGGCGATCACGTCGACGCGCAGCGGACGGCTGCCGGGGAGCACGGACGCGACCGCTCGCTCGGCGACGCGCAGCAGCTCGCGCGCGTGGGGCAGGAACGCCTGCCCGTCGATGGTGAGCCGGGCCCCGCGCGCAGTACGGGTGAACAGCCGCACGGCGAGGTTCTTCTCCAGCCCGGCGATGCGCTTGGAGACGGCCTGCTGGGTGATCGACAGATCTGCGGCGGCGTCCTGGAACTGGCCGGTGTCTACGACGGCGACGAACGTGCGCACAGCATCGAGATCCACACCAACCGACCTTAGTGCACAACTCACAGTTGTATGCCTTCGGTCAACCGGTTGTTTGACCCGCCTACTAGCTGCGCGTTTTGATCTCCCAAATCAACGGGTGGTTGTTTCGTAGAGATCGCGGGGTGCGCGTTGGGAAGGTCGCTGGGGCGGCAGTTCAGGTGGTTCTGGGCCGCATATGCGGTCAGCGCATTCGGCACATGGCTCGCGTTCGACGCGTTCGCCCTGATCGCGATTCTCGCTCTGGACGTAGGGCCTACCGAGGTGTCGGTGCTGGCCGCCGCAGGGCTCGCGGTCGGGGCGGTGGTCGCGGTGCCACTCGGGCCGTGGGTGGAGTTCCGGCGCAAACGGCCGGTGCTGATCGCGATGGACCTGATCCGGTTCGCGGCGCTGATGAGCGTTCCCGCCGCCTACGTGCTCGGCTGGCTGAGCTTCGCTCAGCTCCTGGTTGTGGCGGTCGTTGTCGGCGCGGCCGACATCGCCTTCACGGCTGCGAGCGGAGCATGTCTGAAGGCGCTCGTCCGGTCCGAGGACCTGCTCGTTGCGAACGGGCGGTTCGAGGCCACAGCCTGGACCGCCACCGCGCTCGGGCCGCCGCTCGGTACCGCCGCGATCGGGCTGGTGGGCCCGGTGGCGAGCGTGGCGGCCAACGCGGTCAGCTTCCTCCTCTCGGCCGCGGGGATCCGCGCCATCGGCGGGCGGGAGCCACGTCCCGTGCGAACCGCCACACCGCCCCGGCCTGGAGCCGGCGACCTGCTGGAGGGATGGCGGTACATCCTCGCCAGCCCAGCGCTGCGCCCGTTGTTCTTCAACACTGTCCTGGTCAGTGGCCTGATCATGGCAGCCTTGCCGTTGCTCGCCGTCCTCATGCTCGATGACCTCGGGTTCGCACCCTGGCAGTACGGCCTCGCCTTCGGCGTCCCTTGCATCGGCGGCCTCTTCGGCTCGCGACTGGCCCGCCCGCTCCTCGCACGGTTCGGACCGCACAAGGTCTTGCTCACCGCCGGGACGCTGCGCGCGTGCTGGCCACTCGGATTGGCTTTCATCAGCCCCGGCCCCACCGGGCTCTTCCTCGTCATCGCCGTCGAACTCGGGCTGATCACCTGCATGGGCGTGTTCAACCCGGTATTCGCTACCTACCGGCTCGAACAGCTCCTGTCGGACCGGGTCGCCCGCACGCTGTCCGCCTGGTCGATCACCAGTAAAGCCACCATCGCGGCCATGACCGGCGTGTGGGGTCTGTTGGCCGGCTTCACCAGTCCCCGCACCGCGATCGCGATCGCCGGTCTCCTCCTCCTGGCGACCCCGCTCCTCCTCCCTCGACACGACCGCACGCCCCAACTCAAGAACGCCGACCAGGCGCCGCCGGAAAGGCAAACACTCGCATGAGCACCGCCCCCGCGCTCGACCCCGCACACACCGCCCTGCTCGTCATGGACTATCAGCCCGCGATCCTCGCGCTGCTACCCGAAAGCGACAGTGAAGCCCTGCTGGGACGCATGGAAAAGGTAATCGCCGACGTCCGCGCCCGGGGCGGCACCGTCGCCTATGTCCGGGTCGGCTTCACCGAGGCCGACTGGGCTGCTATCCCGCCCACCAACAGGTCTTTCGCACCGATCGCCCAGCACCGTCTCATGCACCACGCAGACCTTGACACCGCTATCCACGAACGTCTCGCTCCCCAGGACGGAGACATCATCGTGCGTAAGATCCGTTACGGAGGCCTATCCACCACCGACCTCGATCAGCGGCTGCGCGAACACGGCATCACCACTCTGATCATCGCGGGCATCAGTACCAGCGGCGTCGTCCTGTCCACCGTCCTCGACGCGGCCGACCGCGACTACCAGCTCTACGTCCTGGCCGACGGCGTCGCCGACCCTGACCCCGAAGCGCACGACGTCCTGCTCCATCAGGTCTTTCCCTCACGGGCCCACATCCTCGAAACCGCCGAGTTGCACACCCTCCTGCGGGCTGACTGACGCCAGCCGCGCCCGCCCGGCGTGGCACGGCCCGCGACTCCCGAGGATGTCCCCAGCCCCAAAGTAGCGGGGCCGTGCGCGCTGACCTGCTGTGATTCAGCGCGCGCGGAGACGGGCGAGTCCTCAATAAGGGGCGTGGTCGGCGGGCAGCGAGATCTCCGCCGGTTCAGGCGGCGATCGCGTCCGCTGCTGGCCGCTCCCGTCACCGCTCCCACGAAAGGAGCACACGACGTGGTGCGTTCCTTGTCGACGATTCCGCCGTTAGCCGATCACAGCGCCTGCGCCGACACCGTTGACCTGGACCTGCTCGCGCGTGTCCATCACGAGGCTGGACTGGCCAAGCGACCGGGGAGTGTGAGGGGCCGGCAGGCCCCTCACCGGGGTTTCAGGGGCTTGCCCCTGAGGAGCACTGCCCGAGCCGCAGGCGAGGACCACGCCGTTGGGCGGGGTTTCAGGGGGCCGCGCCCCCTGAACAACACAGTCCGAACCCCTACGCGCGCAGCGCGCCCCAGTGAGGGCCATGCAGTTAAGCGGGCCCCCGAGCGACCACCGAACCCCACGCGCGCAGCGCGCCCCGGTGAGGGCCCTGCCGTTGATCCCCGGTGAGGGCCATGCCGTTACAGCAGGCCGTTGGTGGTCAGCCAGTCCTTCGCCACCGTCGCCGGGTCGTCCTTGTCCACCGAGATCTTCTGCATCATCTGCGTCAGGTTCTCCGTGGTCAGTTTGGCCGACACCGCGTTCAGCGTGGTCCTGATCGTGTCGTTGGTCGCCGCCTTGTTCACCAGCGGCGTCACGTTCTGGGCGCTGAAGACGTTCTTGGGGTCCTGCAGCGACACCATGTCGTTGATGATGATCTTCGGGTCGGTCGTGAAGACGTTGCCCGCCTGCACGGTCCCGTCCTTGATCGCGTCAGCGGTCGTGTCGCCGGTCGGCTTCCACTCCTTGAACTCCAGGCCGTAGACGTCCTTGAACTGCTGCTCCCGACGCTTCTTGAACTCGGGGGGCCCGCCGACCGTCATGTCCTTGCTCACCTTGGCGAGGTCCTCGATGCTGGTCAGTTTGTACTGCTCGGCCGTCGCCTTGGTCACCGTCAGCGAGTCGTTGTCCTGCGCGGGCGAGGAGTCGAGGATCTCGAGTTCGGCGGGCAGCTTGCTCTTGAGCTCGCTGTTGACCTCCTCCGCCGATGCCGCGGTCGACTTGGGGTCGACGTAGAACAGCAGCGCGCCGTTGTACTCGGGCAGGACGGTCAGTCCGCCGCTCTTGACCTGGCTGTAGATGACCTCGCGGCTGCCGATGTTCGGCTTCTCCGTGACGTTCACACCCTTGGCCTTGAGCGCCTGGGCGTAGATGGAGCCCAGCAGTACGCTCTCGGGGAAGTTGAACGAGCCCACGATCGCCGTGCCCGCGCCCGCCGCGGGCGCGCTGCCGGTCGGGGCCGCGCTGGCGGCGGTGGTGTCGAGCGGGTTGCTGCCGCTGCCACCGCCGCCGCAGGCGGTCAGGGTGAGCATCGCTGAGAGCAGCACCGCCGCGGTGCCGAATATGCGCTTCATGCTTATTTCCCTTCTAAACGGGGGGGTATTAGAGAGATTATCGAACCCGCAGTCGCTGGCTCACCCCCGGGGACACCGTCACCCTCTGCGCGAGGGTGAACAGCCCCTGTACGGCGAGGGCGAAGGCGACGATCAGTACCGAACCGCCGACCACGCTCTCGTAGTCCTGTGTCGCCAATCCGTCGATGATGTAACGCCCGAGCCCGCCCAGACCGACGTAGGCGGCCACCGCGGCCGTCGCCACGACCTGGACCGCCGCCAGCCGCAGCCCGAGCAGGATGAGCGGCAGCGCGACCGGCACGAGCACCCCGAACAGCACCTGCGGCCCGCGCAGCCCCATCCCGTAGGCGGCGTCGCGCAGCTCGGGGTCGACTCCCCTGACGCCCTCGAAGGTGTTGACCAGGATCGGCGGTACGGCCAGCGCCACCAACGGGATCAGCACCGGCCAGATGGAGGCGGTGCCGAGCAGCAGGACGATCAGCACGAGCAGGCCGAGGGTGGGCAGCGCTCTGGCCAGGTTCGCGCTGACGACCACGACGACCGAGCCGCGTCCGGTGTGCCCGATCAGCAGGCCGAGCGGGATCCCGATGAGCGCGGCGAGTACAAGCCCCGCCACGGAGAAGCCCAGGTGTTCCAGCAGCCGCGCGGGGATGGCGTTGGACCCTGACCAGTTGGCGGGGTCGGTGAAGAAGTCGACGATCCAGTTCACGACGCCCTCCTGGCCCGCACCCAGGGCGTGAGCAGGCGTTGCGCGGTCAGCACGATCCCGTCGCTGACCAGCGCCAGCAGCACGATGAGCACGATGCCGGCGATGGCGGGGGTGTAGAAGTCGCGCTGGAAGGCGTCGGTGAACAGGTTGCCGAGGCCGCCCTGCCCGATGAGCGCGCCGACGCTGACGAGGCTGATGCTGGAGACGGTGACGACGCGCAGCCCGGCGAGCACGACGGGCACCGCGATCGGCAGTTCGACCTGGACCAGGCGGCGCAGCGGTGTGAAGCCCATGGCCACCGCCGACTGCCTGACGTGGTCGGGGACCGAGCCCATGCCGTCGACGACGGCGGGGACCAGGACCGCCATCGCGTAGAAGGTCAGCGGGATGATCACGGTCAGCTGAGTCAGGCCCGTCTGCGGGATCAGCAGCATGAACAGCGGCAGCGACGGCAGCGCGTAGATCACGTTCATGACGCCCGAGGTGGGCTGGTAGAGGAAGCGCCAGCGCACGCACGCGAGCCCGAGTGGCACCGCGATGACGAGTCCGAGCAGGACGGGCACCAGCGACATCACGATGTGCGCCTGGAGCAGGTTGACGATGCTGTTGGGCGAGTCAGAGCTCCAGTTGCTCTCGACCCAGCTCCACCGAAACAGCGGCTGGCCGTCGTCATCCATCGGCGGCCTCCGCCAGCGCCGCGTCGAGCGCCTCCCTGGTCGCGATGCCCACGACCTTGCCCGCCGGATCGACGGCCACCGCCTGCCCCGACGGCGACAGCAGGGCGGCGTCGAGCGCGGCGCGCAGGGAGTCCTTCCCGTGGACGTAGGTACCGAACGGCTCGTCGCGGCCCTGCCAGCCGACCGGCCTGCCGTCCTCGGAGACGACCATGAGCCATCCGTCGGACGAGCCCGCGGCAGCCGTACCCGAAGAGACGGTCAGATCGGTGCGCAGCCGCAGGTGCTCGGTGGAGACGAACGACAGCCGCCTGATGCCGCGGTCTTTGCCGAGGAACTCCCGCACGAAGTCGTCGGCGGGCTCCGACAGCAGCGTCTTGGGCGCGGCGAACTGGGCCAGCTTGCCGCCGACGCGCAGCACCGCCACCCGGTCGCCGAGCTTGATCGCCTCGTCGATGTCGTGGGTGACGAAGACGATGGTCTTGTTCAGCTCCGACTGCAGCCTGAGCAACTCCTCCTGCAGCGAGGTGCGGACGATGGGGTCGACCGCGCTGAACGGCTCGTCCATCAGCAGCACGGGAGGGTCGGCGGCCAGCGCGCGGGCCACGCCGACGCGCTGCTGCTGCCCGCCGGACAGCTGGAAGGGGTAGCGCTGGGCCAGCTTGGGATCGAGCCCGACCCGGTCGAGCAGTTCCATGGCCCGGTCACGGGCCTTCTTCTTGTCCCATCCCAGCAGGTACGGCACGGTCGCCACGTTGTCGACGATCTTGCGGTGGGGGAACAGGCCCGCCTGCTGGATGACGTAGCCGATGCCGCGCCGCAGCGTCGGCGGATCGATCTCCTTGACGTCGGCGCCGTCGAGCAGGATCCGCCCCTCGCTGGCGTCGATCATCCTGTTGATCATCCGCAGGGTCGTGGTCTTGCCGCATCCCGAAGGCCCGACCAGGACGGTGATCCGTCCGGTCTCCGCCTCCATGGACAGGTTGTCGACGGCCACGAAGCCGTCGGGATACCGCTTGGTGACGGCGTCAAATGTGATCATGCGCGACCTCTCGCTCGACCGGCGGGGCCGCGGCCCGCCCCATGATCTCTGGTCGCCAGACTACGGCGAGCGATCCGCCTGTGTCCCGCTGCCCCCCAGGTGAAACGGTTCACGCGGCTATCAAATGAGCATCCAAGGGTGCATTCCGCCTCGGTAACCGGCATGATTGCCTGCAACACCCCGACGCCGCCCCCTCATCCCCAGCGTTCACTCTTCTTTCAGAGGAATTCGGCCCCGTGACCCACTCGCTCACCGATCAGCGATCTCGCGAGGATCTGATCGCCGAGCTCTACGACCGTCACGCCGCCGGGCTGTTCGCCTACTGCGCGGACCAGCTCGGTGACCCGGGCTCCGCCTCCGACGCGCTGGACGCCGTCCTGTCCAGCGTGCCTTCCGTGGAGCCGCCGCGTGCCGCGCTGTACGCGCTCGCGCGGCGGGAGATCTTCCGCCGCGACATCGTCTACGCGCCTCCCGTCATCGATCCCCTGGTCGATCCCGCCACCGCCCTGGTCGAGCGCGTTCTGCGCGATCTGCGCCCGCACCAGCGCGAAGTGCTCATGCTGTCCATCGTCATCGGGCTCACCGACGCCGAGCTGGCCTGGGTGCTCGACGTGGCCCAGGACACCGCCGTCGAGCTGATCCAGAGCGCGGCGCTGCGCTTCCGCCAGTCGATGCTGTCCGGGCTGGCTGTCGCCGGCCCCCGCCTGACCCAGCCGGTGGCCGAGGTGTACGGCGCGCTGGGCGTGGCGCCGCTGCGCGACGTGCTCGGCCGCCTGCCGTGGCGCCCGCCGCCAGCCGCCCTCAGGATGCGCCTGCTCGGCCCCCGCCCCGATTCGTCGAGTACGGCTCCCGCGCCCAGGGCGGGCTCGCTGTTCGTCAAGCCGATGTGGCCCACGACTCCCGTCTGGCCGGTCCCGCTCGGCGACACCGATCCCGCGACCAGCACGGGGCTGTTCCCGACCGAGCTGCTCACCCCGCCGGACCCCTCGCGCGTCCCGCCCCACGAGGCCGCGACCGCGCCGATGCCGAGGCTGCGCGACACGATCACTCCGCGTCCGTCGCTGCTGTCGGCGCCCACCCCCGCCGACGTGCTCGACGCGCCGCCGACGTGGGACGCCTTCAGCAACCCGGCCAAACCCGCCAAGCCCGCCGCTGCCGAGCAGCCCGTGGCGCTGGTCGGCGGCGACATCCTGGACGACACGTGGATCCCGGCGATCCCGGCGATCCCGGCGATCCCGGCGGCCCCGACGACCGCGACGCCGCCTGCCGTGGAGGCGGCCGACGACCCGGTGGACGTGCCGATGCGCGCCCGCGACCGGTCGGCGCTGGCCGACCTGCTGGTGCACAAGGGCGAACCGCGCAAGGAGTCCGCCGGTCTGTTCACGCCGCGCAGACCGGCGAAGGAGCCGGTCTACGTGCTGCCGCCCGCGCCGGGAGAGCTCCCGGTGCAGGAGGCGGCCGCCGCCTCGCCGTCGCCGGTGGACGCGCCCGCCGATTCGGTACGGCCCGCCGTACCGAAGACGCCGGAAGCACCGGCAAGCACCAAAGCCACAAGCCAGAAGGCACCGAGCAAGAACAGCACGGGCAAGAAGAGCACGACGGCCCCGGGCAGCAAGCCTTCCAGCAAGAAGGCCGCGAGCAAGAAGGCCGTCAGCAAGAAGCGGAAGGGCAAGCGGCGCACCCGCCACCATGACTGGGCCTGGGAGCTGGTCGGTTTCCTGGTGTGTGTGGCGATCGCGATGCTGGTGTTCCTGGCCCTGCCGATGTAGAACCCCAGGGATGGCGGCGGCCGGAGCGCCGCCGCCATCCGGGGTCAGGCGTCGCCGGTGAGGACGAGCCCGCTGGTCGGCACACCCGTCCCAGCGGTGACCAGCACGTTGGTCGCCCCTACCACCTGGTTGACCGAGGTGCCCCTGATCTGGCGGACGGCCTCGGCGATGCCGTTCATACCGTGGATGTAGGCCTCGCCGAGCTGGCCGCCGTGCGGGTTGACCGGCAGGCGTCCGCCAAGCGAGATGCCGCCGTCCTTGACGTAGTCCTTGGCCTCTCCCCTGCCGCAGAAGCCGAGCTCTTCGAGCTGGTTGAGGACGAAGGGCGTGAAGTGGTCGTAGAGGATCGCGGTCTGGATGTCCGCAGGCGTCAGACCCGACATTTCCCACAATTTCGTGCCGACCACTGACATCTCGGGAAGGCCGGTCATGTCGTCGCGGTAGTAGCTGGTCATCATCATCTGGCCCGCGCCTGAGCCCTGCGCCGCCGCCGCGATCACCGCTGGCGAACGCCGCAGGTCACGGGCCCGCTCCGTCGAGGTGACGACGACCGCCACCGCGCCGTCGCTCTCCTGGCAGCAGTCGAGCAGGTGCAGCGGCTCCACGATCCACCGCGACGCCTGGTGCTCCTCCAGCGTGATCGGCCTGCCGTGGAACCACGCCGCGGGATTGGTGGCCGCGTGCCCGCGCATCGCCACCGCCACCCTGCCGAAGTCCTCGGAGGTGGCTCCCGATGCATGCATGTACCTGCGGGCGAACATCGCCACCCACGCCGCAGGGGTCATCAGCCCGTACGGCACGTGCCAGCTCATCTCGAGTCCCTGGGAGGACGGCTCCCCGCCCACCCTGGCGTCGGGCTGGCCGAACCTGCGCCCCGAACGCTCGTTGAAGGCCCGGTAGCACACCACGGTTCGGGCCGCGCCCGTCGCGACCGCCATCGCCGCGTGCATGACGGTGCCGCACGCCGCGCCGCCGCCGTAGTGGACGCGGGAGAAGAAGGTCAGATCGCCGATGCCGACCTCGCGGGCGACGGCGATCTCCTGGTTGGTGTCCTGGGTGTAGGTGACCAGGCCGTCCACGTCGGACGGCGTCAGCCCGGCGTCGTCGAGCGCGGCGAGCACGGCGTCGGCGGCCAGCCGTAACTCCGAACGCCCCGACTCCTTGCTGAACTCCGTGGCCCCGATGCCCGCGATCGCCGCCCGCGACCTCACGCGCGCTCCCGGGGCCTGGCCGTACCGGAGTCGTGCAGCCGGAAGGCGACGGTGGCCGTGGCGTGGTCGCCGAGGCTCACCTTCCCGCGCACCTCGACCGTGTACTCGCCGTCCTCGATGTCGACGACCGTGCCGGTGAACGAGAGCCGGTCGCCCGCGTAGGCGGGCACGCCGAGCTTGACGTTGATCCGCTTGATGACGGCCTCGGGCCCGATCCAGTCGGTGACGTACCGCTCGACCAGCCCCATCGTGGTGAGGATGTTGAGGAAGATGTCCTTGGAGCCCTGGGCGCGGGCGCCCTCGACGTCGTGGTGGACGGGGGTGAAGTCCATGGTCGCCAGCGCCGTGGAGACGATCAGCGTGGGGGTGAGATCGATAGACAGCTCGGGGAGAACGGAACCCAGCTCGGCCTGTCCTTCGGTCAGCGTACGCATCACGGCTCCCGCGGTGCCCACAGAGGAAGGGTCAATTCTTCGTCGACATCGACGTAGGTCACGCGCAACTCCATACCGATACCCACGTCTTCGATCGGACAGTCCACGATGTTGCCCACAATCCTCACCCCTTCCGGCAGTTCCACCACAGCAACCACAAAGGGCGTCTCCCTTCCCGGAACGGGCGGGTGGTGGTGGATGACGAAGCTGTAGACGCGGCCCTCTCCGCTCGCCACCACGTGGCCGCGGTTGGCCGACCGGCACGACGGGCACAGCGGCCCCGGCGGATGCCTGAGCTCGCCGCAGTCGCCGCAGCGCTGGATGCGCAGCTCGCCGCGCTTCACGCCCTCCCAGAAGAACGCGGTGTCCTGGTTGATCGCCGGTTTCAGCGGATAGGGCTTCTTCTTGAGCTTGGGGCGGAATTTCAGGACCCTGAACAGCATCTCGGCGACCGCCTCGTCACCCGCGTACCAGGTGACGTTCCAGGTCGCGAAGTAGCCCTCGCCGAGCGCCGTGCTCTTGGGGCCCTTCAGCTCGGTGAACCGGGTCGCCGCGCTGACCCGCTCGCCCACCCGCAGGTAGCGGTGGTAGGTGTGCTCGCAGTTGGTGGCGACCACCCCGGTGTACCCGGCGTCGTTGAGCGCGCCCATGATCTCGTCGATCGGCGACGGCTGCCGGGGACCGAGCCCCTGCATCGTCCACACCTGCGCCATCGCGGGCGGCGCCACGCCGTTGGCCAGGTAGGCGGGGTTGGTGTCGCCCATCGCGTCGAGCCAGTGCCTGATCATCGGCTCGTTGACGGCGTCGGGCGCGGGCGCGCCGTCCACCTCGCCGAGCGCGATCTGCTTGTGCGCCAGCTCCATGAGCTCCTCGTGACCGCTCATCGCGGTGGCCTCGGCAGCGACAGGCCCAGCATGGCGATCAGCTCGCGCTGCACCTCGTTGACGCCGCCGCCGAAGGTGAGCACGACCGCCCCCTTCACGCCGTGGTCCACGCGCTCCATGAGCTGGGCGGTCTCGGGGTCGGCGGGGTCGCCGTACCTGGCCAGGACGTCGCAGACGATCCTGCCGATCTCCTGCATCCGCTCCGAGCCGTAGACCTTGGTGGCCGAGGCGTCGGGCGCGCCCAGCCAGCCCAGGTCCATGTTGGCCGCGACCTGCCAGTTGAGCAGCTCGTTGGTGCGGTAGTAGGCGTAGATCCTGGCGATCGCGCGCCGCACGTCCTGGACGCCGAGCAGGTCCTTGGCGCGGGCCCAGGCCAGGAAGCGGTCGTAGGTCTGGGCCAGGTTGCCCGCGGGCCCGAGCGTGACGCGCTCGTGGTTGAGCTGGTTGACGATCAGGTCCCAGCCCCTGTCGACCTCGCCGACGACCATGTCCTGGTGGACCCTGACGTCCTGGTAGTAGGTGGCGTTGGTGTGGTGGCGGCCGTCCATGGTGACGATCGGCGTCCACGAGAAGCCGGGGTCGGCGCAGTCGACGATCATCATCGTGATGCCCTTGTGCTTCTTGGCGTCGGGGTTGGTGCGGGAGGCCAGCCAGATGTACTGCGCGTGGTGCGCGCCGCTGGTGAAGACCTTCTGGCCGTTGACGACATAGTGCTCGCCGTCCTTGACCGCGCTCGTGCGCAGCGCGGCCAGGTCGGTGCCCGCCTCGGGCTCGCTGTAGCCGATGGCGAAGTGGCACTCGCCCGCGAGGATGCGCGGCAGGAAGAAGTCCTTCTGCCGGGGCGTGCCGTACTGCATGAGGGTGGGGCCGACGGTCTGCAGCGTGATGATCGGGTACGGCACGCCCGCCCTGGCGATCTCGTTGGCGAAGATCTGCTGCTCCAGCGGGCCGTATCCGGCTCCGCCGTACTCCTTGGGCCAGCCGAGCCCGAGCTTGCCGTCCCTGCCGAGCCTGCGGCAGTGGTCCAGGTACGCGTGCCCGAACGGGTCCTCGGCGATCTTCTTGCGCTCCTCCTCGGTGAGGCAGGCGCGGAAGTACTCGCGCAGCTCGTCGCGGAGCCTGCGCTGCTCGGGGGTCAGGTCGATCAGCATCAGAGGTGCGCTCCGATCAGGTCGAGCTGGGCGTCGGCGCCGCCGAGCAGGTGGGACAGGTGCTTGGCGTGCCCGAAGTAGCGGTGCAGGGGGTAGGTGACGTCGAGGCCGAGGCCGCCGTGCAGGTGCTGGCAGGTGAACAGCGCTTTGAACGCCTCGCAAGCGTGGAGGCCCGCGATGGCCGCGTCGTCGCCGTCCATGCCCCAGGCGGCCGACCACATCGCGACGTCGAGGGCGCGTGCGGCGATGTAGACGTCGGCGATCTGCATGGTGACGGCCTGGAACTCGGCCAGCGGGCGGCCGAACTGCTTGCGCGTCCTGATGTAGTCGGTGGTGAGCCGGAGCGCTCCGGCGAGGACGCCGCTCGCCTGGGCCGCGACCGCGACGGTGACGATCTTCCGCAGGTCGTGGCCGGGGTCGGCGAGCCGCTCGCTGCGGCCCGGCGTGATCGTGCCCGACGGCTCGCCGGTGGCGGTGAACTCGGGAGTGACGGCGAAGTCGTCGGTGAGGAACAGGCCCTCGTCGGTGGCGTAGAGGACGTGCGTGGCCTGCTGGGCGTAAGGGGCGCTCAGGCCCTTGACGGCGACGGTGGGCAGGCCGGTGACCTGCCTGCCGTACGCGGCCAGGGTGAGGGTGGCGGCGAGCACGGGCAGCGCGGGCACGTCGGCCGCCGCCGCGCCCACCTCGCGCAGGACGACGGCCATCTCGACCGCGCCCAGCCCCTCCTCGGGGGTGCAGATGGCGGCCAGACCGGCCTGCTCCATGGCGGGCCAGGTGGGGTCTCTGGCCAGGAGGTCGGCGGTGAGGGTGCGCAGGTCCTGTTGGGTCTCGTCCAGGGTGAAGTCCACTCAGCTCTCCCGTGTCCCAGCAAGCGCTCGGTCAACCGCTCCGAAAACTAGAACAGATTCTAGTGCGTGTCCAGTGTCCGTCCATGGGGCGAATCCCGAAAGCCCCTGGAGACATGCGCTTCCTTGTGACCAGCGAGTAACAAGCGGGGCGAGTTGGACATCGGATAACGTGTTCTCATGCGCCCTCCGCATGCGACTCTCCCCACACCTCCCGGCAAGGAGGACCAGCCCACCGCAGGCGTCCGCAGCAGAAGCCAGCACCAGCGCCGCAAGCGCATCGTCCAGGCCGCGGCCGCCCTCGCCTCGCGTGGTGGTGTCGAGGCCATGCAGATGCGTACGGTCGCCGAGCGCGCGGGGGTCGCCCTCGGCACCCTCTACCGCTACTTCCCGTCCAAGATGGATCTGGTCGTCGCGGTGGCCGGCGAGGAGCTCGACCTGCTGGAGAGCAGCATCGAACGGCGTCCGCCGAACGCCGCCACCGCCCCAGGGCGCGCGGTCGACGTGCTCATGAGGGCCACCCGCGGCCTGATGCGCGAGCCCGAGCTGGCCGACGCGCTCCTGCGCTCGTTGATCCTGGCCGAGGTCGACACTCCGTTCGGCGACCGGATCGCGGGGCTGCTGCTGCGGGTGGCGGGCGGCGAGCACACCTCCGAGGACGATCTGGTCCTGACCGGGCTCCTGGCCAGCGTGTGGGTGCAGGAGCTGCTCGAGATGCTGCGCGGGCGGCGCACCCACGAGCAGATCCAGCGGCGCATCGAGATCGCCGCCACCCGCCTGCTGTCCGACTTCTGAGGGAGTCAGCCGCGCGGGGTCTGGGAGCGGAAGCTGTGGCCCAGTTCGGCGCCGAGCCCGAAGTAGTGGCGAAAGTTGTAGATCAGCGGGCTCCACCGGCCGGGGTCGACGTACTGGGTGCCGGGCACGACGATGCGCGGGTCGGCGTGGACCTTCAGCACGTGGGCCTCCACGATGAGGAAGTCGCCCGACACGTCGGTCCTGATCCGCTCGGCACGGGCTTCCAGCTGGATCGGGCATCCGGCGACCCTGGGCGGGCCGACCAGCTCGGACGGCTCGGGCCGCAGCCCGGCGGCGGCGAACTTGTCCGGCTCGAAGCGGAAGGCGCCCCGCTTCCCGGAGGGCACCGGGTCGCGGCCGGTCAGCGGGGCCAGGCGCTCCACCGCGGCCCACTGCCCCGGCTCGGGCAGGTTGATCACCAGGTCGGTCCTGGTGGCCAGGTTGCTCCCCGTCTGGCCGTCGACGCCCAGGCCCATGACGACCACCTGGCCGAGCGCCCAGGCGGAGGAGATCGGGGCGAGGTTGGCCGAACCGTCCTCGTTCTCGGTCGACAGCAGCACGACCGGTGTCCCGAAGTAGAGGATGCTCGGTGTGATGGTGACGTGGTCGGCTGCCAGGCCCGTGACATTCATGAGGTCGACCGTATGAGCAGGTCGCTTCGGCGCTCGCCGAAGCGACCAGACTGGAGCCTATGAGAGCCATTAGTCAGGACGTTCTGGGCGGCCCAGAGGTCCTCAAGGAGATCGATCTTCCCGTTCCGACACCCGGGCCGACCGAGGTGCTGGTCAGGGTCCATGCCGCGGGCCTCAACCCGACCGACTGGAAGCACCGGTCGAACGGCGGCCTGCTGGGCGAGCCGCCGTTCGTGCTCGGCTGGGACGTCTCCGGCGTGGTCGAGGCGGTCGGCCTCGGCGTCACCCTCCACCAGCCGGGCGACGAGGTCTTCGGCATGCTGCGCTACCCGTTCTCGCACGGCGCGTTCGCCGAGTACGTGACCGCGCCCGCCAGGACCTTCGTCCGCAAGCCCGCCGGGATCGACCATGTGCAGGCGGGCGCGCTGCCGCTGGCCGCGCTGACGGCGTGGCAGGCGCTGGTCGACACCGCGGGCCTGCGCTCGGGCCAGCGGGTGCTGGTGCACGCCGCCGCCGGTGGCGTCGGCCACCTGGCCGTCCAGATCGCCAAGGCGCGCGGCGCCCATGTCATCGGTACGGCGAGCGCGCCCAAGCACGACTTCCTGCGCTCGCTGGGCGCCGACGAGCTGATCGACTACCGGAGCGTCGACTTCGCCGCGACGGTGAAGGATGTCGACGTCGTTCTCGACACGATCGGCGGCGACTACGGTCGGCGCTCGCTGGAGACGCTCAAGCCCGGCGGCGTCCTCGTCTCGATCGTGCTGTCACGGGTGGACGACGAGGTCGCCGCCATGGCGGGCGCGATGGGCGTGCGGGCGGTGAACATGCTCGTCGAGCCCGACCACGGCGGGATGAGGGCCATCGCGGCGCTGGTCGAGGCGGACAGGCTGCGCGCGGAGATCGCGGCCGTGCTGCCCATGGAGCAGGCGGCCAAGGCGCACGAGCTCGGCGAGACCGGCAGGACCACCGGGAAGATCGTCCTGGAAATCGGGCCTTCCACGAAAAAGTAGAACGCGTTACATTCTGCCTCTAGAGCATCATTCTGGAGGCAGCCATGAGCGCACCGGTGATCGTCGAGGCCGTCAGGACGCCGATCGGCAAGCGGAACGGGTGGCTGTCGCAGCTCAAACCCCAGCAGGTGCTCGCGACCGCGCTCAGGGCGCTGCTCGACCGGGCGGGGCTCGATCCGCGCCTGGTCGAGCAGGCCTTCTCGGGGTGCGTCACCCAGGCGGGAGAGCAGGGCGGCCACGTCGGGCGCTATGCGTGGCTGTATGCGGGCCTGCCGTACCAGACGGGGGTCACCACGATCGACGCGCAGTGCGGCTCGTCGCAGCAGGCCGTGCACCTGGTGGCCGGGCTGATCCAGGCGGGGGTGATCGAGGTCGGCGTGGCGTGCGGGGTCGAGGTGATGAGCAGGGCGCCGCTCGGCAGCAACGTCTTACCGGCCAAGCCCAAGCCCGACGACTGGGCGATCGACCTGCCCGACCAGTTCTCGGCCGCCGAGCGGATCGCCCGGCGGCGGGGGCTGACCAGGGACCGGCTCGACTGGTTCGGCGCCAGGTCGCAGCAGCTCGCGGCCAAGGCCTGGGCGGACGGCAGGTTCACGCGGGAGATCGCGCCCGTGGGCGAGGTCAGCAGGGACCAGGGCCTGCGGGAGACGACCGTGGAGGGCCTGGCGGCGCTGAAGCCGGTGCTCGGCGAGAACGGGTTCCACACCGCGGGCACCTCCTCGCAGATCTCCGACGGGGCGGCGGCGGTGCTGCTCATGAGCGAGTCGGCGGCCAGGCGGCACGGCATGCGGCCGAGGGCCCGCATCCTCGCCCAGACACTGGTGGGCGCCGAGCCGTACTACCACCTCGACGGTCCGGTGGACGCCACGGCGGCGGTGCTCGGCAGGGCCGGGATGACGATCGGCGACATCGACAGGTTCGAGGTGAACGAGGCGTTCGCGTCGGTCGTGCTGTCCTGGGCGTCGGTGCACGAACCCGACCTGGACCGGGTGAACGTCAACGGCGGCGCGATCGCCCTCGGACACCCCGTCGGGGCGACCGGGGCCAGACTGGTGACGTCGGCGCTGCACGAACTGGAGCGCGCGGACCTGTCGACGGCGCTGGTGACGATGTGCGCGGGCGGCGCGCTCGCCACGGCGACCATTCTGGAACGCCTCACCTGACGCCGTCAGCGGTCGATCCTGTCCGCTTCGTGGCCGTACACTCCTAGACATCCGATGTCTAGGGGGAACACGTGGCGGTCACCGACGCGGCGATCGACAAGATCAAGCAGATGATCCTCTCAGGCGAGCTCTCCCCGGGCGACAGGCTGCCCAAGGAGGCCGACCTGGCCGAACGCCTCGGCCTGTCGCGCAACTCACTGCGCGAGGCCGTACGGGCGCTGGCGCTCATCAACGTCCTGGACGTACGGCAGGGCGACGGCACCTACGTCACCAGCCTCGAACCACGGCTCCTGCTCGACACGATGTCGTTCGTCCTCGACCTGCACCGCGACGACACCGTGATCCAGTTCTTCGAGGTGCGCCGCATCCTCGAACCCGCCGCCACCGCGATGGCCGCCCTGACGATGAGCGACGGCGACATCGCCGAGCTGAAGGCGGTGCTCGACTCGCTGCCCGCCGAGCCGACCATCGAGGAGCTGGTGGCCAACGACCTCACCTTCCACCAGCGGATCGCCCAGGGGTCGGGCAACGCGGTCCTGTGCTCGTTCATCGAGAGCCTGTCGGGACCGACCACCAGGGCGCGGATCTGGCGCGGGCTGACCCAGGAGGGCGCACTGGAGAAGACGCAGGAGCAGCACATCGCCATCTACGAGGCGATCGCCTCGCGGCAGCCCGAGGTGGCGCGTTCGTGGGCGATCGTGCACGTGGCCGGGGTGGAATCCTGGCTCAAGAAGGCCCTCTAAGAATTCCGACATATCGCTCATGTAATCCGCTATCAGCATGAAAGGGACATGCAAGTCGCCTTAGGTACAAATATCCACATAGCTCCCCGGAGACCGTACCTAAGGAGAACCTCTCATGTTCGACATCAAGAAGACCTTCGCCGCCGCCACGATCGCCGCCTCCGCCCTCGTCGTCCCCGTGACGATGTCGGCTCAGGCTCAGCCCACCGCCGCCGTCACCAGCGCCGAGACCGCGACCTCCGTCGCCACCCAGGCAAGCACGACCGGCGGCTGCAAGCCTCGCCTCGTCATCAAGAAGGTGAAGAAGGTCAAGAAGATCAACATCGACAACCGCGGCGGCAACATCGGCAACGGCAACGGCGGCAACGCCAACGGCGCGGGTGGCGGCGCCCCTGGCGGCAACGGCGGCAGCAACAACGCCGGCAACATCAACGTCGGCAACGGCTGACCGCCCGCCAGATGATCGATCGTGAAACCGGCGACCACACGTCCTTAGTGACCCGGGGCATGGGCGGCCGACGCGAACAGCGTCGGCCGCCTTCTTCTGTCTAGCGGGACTGCTTGACCTCGGGCAGCTCGGCGGGGATGGGCTCGGTGGCCTCGAGGAAGACCCAGCGCTTGTAGGACCAGAACCGGAACAGCGTGCCGAGGCCGACGCCGACGATGTTGGCGATGTTCATGCTGAGCGGGTCGGTCAGCTTGAGCGTATAGGTGGCGAAGCCGATCACCAGCAGCCCGAACAGCAGCGCGATGCCGTTGAGCAGGAAGAACAGGAAGTACTCCCGGCCGAGCCCGCTCTGCTCGCGGTGGCGGAAGGTCCAGAAGCGGTTGCCCGCGTAGGCGAAGGTCGCCGAGATCACCGTCGCCAGCACCTTGGAGGTCAGCGGGCCCATGCCGATGACGACGTTGAACAGGTTGAGCATGCCCGTGTCGATCACGAAGGCGAGAGCGCCGACGATGCCGAACTTGGTCAGCTCATGGATCATGGTGGCGAACCACCCGTGGAGGCGTTTCACGAACGTCACGTCTCGCCCTCGGTTCCTTTCGGCCCTTGGCTCATTACGGGCACCGCCTCGGATGGCTGCCCTGGACATCACCCATCACACCACTCCCGCGACAGTCCCCGAGCCGGTTTCGGCGTGTCGGGACCGTAGAAGCGTTGATACTCGGTGGATGCGGATGGACGATCTCGAACCCGACAAAGCCCTCCTGGACCTGCAGCACGCCGCCTACGCCGTGGAAGCGGCCCTCATCGGCGACGATCGGATCCCGCCCCTGCGCGAGTCCCTCGACGACCTGCGCGCCGCCCCTCTGTCCTGGCGGGGCGCGTTCGACCACGACGGCACGCTGGTGGGCGCGGTGGCATGGACGGAGAGCGAGGACCTGATCGACATCGACCGGCTCGTCGTCGATCCGCGAGCGCACCGCAAGGGCATCGGGCGGGCGCTGGTCGAAGAACTGCTCGGCATGGTGGGCGCGAGGACGACCGTCGTCGCCACCGGCCGCGACAACGTGCCCGCCAGGACGCTCTACGAGCGGCTCGGCTTCACCAGGATCGAGGATGTGGAGGTGATCGCCGGCCTGTGGATCACCAGGTACCGGCGTAACGGGTAATACCACCTCGTGGCCGACAAGCTGGAGCGCTATCGCGGCAAGAGAGACCCGTCGAAAACGCCTGAGCCGGTGCCGGACGAAGCGCCCGTGACAGGCGGCGACGACACGTTCGTCATCCAGGAGCACCACGCCAGATCGCTGCACTGGGACCTGCGGCTGGAGCGCGACGGCGTGCTCGCCTCGTGGGCGATCCCGAAGGGCCTGCCGGAGGACCCGGCGATCAACCACCTGGCGGTGCACACCGAGGACCATCCGATGGAGTACTCCACGTTCGAGGGCGAGATCCCGCACGGCGAGTACGGCGGCGGCACGATGACGATCTGGGACAGCGGCACCTACGAGACCGAGAAGTGGTCGGAGCGCGAGGTCAAGGTGGTGCTGCACGGCGAGCAGGCGCAGGGCAGGTTCGTGCTGTTCCAGACGCGCGGCAAGAACTGGATGATCCACCGCATGGACCCGCGGCTGCGCGACCCGCTGCCCGACCTCGCCCCGATGCTGCCGGTGCGGCGGGCGAAGCCGCCGAAGAACGCCGGGGAGTACGCGTTCGAGTTCGCGTGGGGCGGGCGCAGGACGCTGGCGCCGATCGAGGGCGGGCGGACGAGCGTGCCGCTGCTCAGGCCGCTGGCCGAGCGGTTCGGCAGCCGTACGGCGGTGCTCGACGGCGAGATCGTCGCGCTGCCCGGCGGCGAGGTGTTCATCGCCTACGACCTGCTCTACGACGACGGGCGGTCGCTGGTCGCCGAGCCGTACCGGAGCAGGAGGGCGGCGCTGGAGGCGCTGGAGATCGCGGGCGCCCGGTGGCAGACCGCGCCCGCCTGGCCGGGTCAGGCGGCGGCGGTACGGCGGGCCGCCCGCGACCAGCGGCTGCCCGGGGTGGTGGCCAAGCGCCTCGACTCGCCCTACGAGGAGGGAGAGTCGAAAGCCTGGGTGTTCGTGCCCTCTCAGGCATGACCCTGCGGCGCCGGGACGGCGTGCTCGGCGGCGCGACTGACCTCCTCCCACCCCGCCCAGGTGGCCATCCGCTGCTGGGAGATGCCGATGGCCAGGTCGTAGACCATGCTGCCGAGCACGAGCCGCAGCGGCGGCTCCTCGCTGTCGACGAGCTTCAGCACCGCCTCGGCGGCCAGGCGCGGTTCGCTGTCGATCGAGCCCTCCGCCCACTGCTTCGCCAGCTCCTCCCGTAGCGGCGCGTAGGGCGGCAACGGCGTAGTCGCGGTCATGCTGGTGTAGAGGTCGGTCCAGTATCCGCCGGGCTGCACGATCGTGAGCTTGACGCCGAACTGCGCGGCCTCCATGGCCAGCGCCTCGCTCATGCCTTCCAGCGCGAACTTGCTCGCGCTGTACAGCCCGGTCGTGGGGAACCCGCCGAGCCCGGCGATGCTGGAGATCTGCACGATGTGCCCGGCCTTCTGCTCCCGCAGGTACGGCATGGCCGCCTGGCTGACCCACAGGGCGCCGAAGAAGTTGACCTCCAGCTGGGCGCGCGCCTCCTCCTCGGTGAACTCCTCGATCATTCCGTTGGACATGGTGCCCGCGTTGTTGACGACGATGTCGAGCCTGCCGAAGTGCTCGTGGGCGGCGGACACCGTGGCCTGGACCGCGGCGCGGTCGGTGACGTCGAGCGGCAGCGCGAGCAGGCTGCTCTCGTAGGTGGCGGCGAGTTCCTGCAGCGGTTCGACGTTCCTGGCCACGGCGACCACCTGGTCGCCGCGCTCCAGCGCGGCCTCGGTGAACGCGCGGCCCAGACCGCGGCTGGCGCCGGTGATGAACCAGGTTCTGGCGGTACGCATAGGTGAGGCCCCTCTCAGTCGAGTCGAGACGGTTCGTCTCGTTTCGTGAGTGCAACTATGCACGCCTTTTGCGAAAACGTCAAGACGGTCCGTCTCGTCTCGTATATGGTGGGGTCCATGACAGCGAACCCGGCCCGGCGCAGCGAGACCTCCCGGCAGGCCATCCTCACCGCCGCCTTCGACCTCGTGGGCGAGGTCGGCTACGCCAAGCTCAGCATCGAGGGCATCGCCGCGCGCGCGGGCGTCGGCAAGCAGACGATCTACCGCTGGTGGCCGTCCAAGGGCGCGGTGCTCTTCGACGCCTTCCTCGCGCTCATGGGCGGAGGGCCCGGCGACGACGCTGCCCTGCCCGACACCGGTGACCTTGCGGCTGACCTCAAGGCGGTCCTGTACGCCACGGTCGACGAGCTCAACGAGCCCCGCTTCGACGAGCCCATGCGCGCGCTCAACACGGAGATCATCCACGACGCCGAGCTGGCCGCCGCCTACGCCGAGCGGCTCGACCAGCCGATGCGGGAGCTCAAGAGGAAGCGGCTGCGAGCGGCCCAGGAGGCGGGACAGCTCGCCGCCGACCTCGATCTTGACCTGGCGATCGACCTGCTGTGGGGGCCGCTGCTCAACCGGTGGATGCAGCGCGGCGGCCCGCTCACCCACGAGTACGTGAGCGCCCTGGTGGACACCGCGCTCAACGGGATGCGCGGTTAGTCAGTCCAGTTCCTCCCACAGCTCCTCGGGTACGGGACGCGCGGCGAGCGCGGCGTTCCTGCGCACCTCGTCGGCGCTCCTGGCGCCCAGCACGATCGAGGCCACGGCGGGATGCCGCAGCGGGAAGGCGATCGCCGCCTGCGGCAGCGTCACGCCGTGCCGCGCGCAGACAGCGGCGATCTTCGTCGCCCGGTCCACGAGCTCGGTGGGCGCGGGCACGTAGTCGAACGTGGCGCCCGGCTCGTCGGTGGCCAGCAGGCCGCTGTTGAACACGCCCGCGGCGATCACCTGGACGCCGCGCGCGGCGCACTCCTCCAGCAGCGGCAGGCCCGTCCGGTCGAGCAGCGTGTAGCGGCCGGCGAGCATGACCACGTCGATGTCGGTCTCCCTGACGAAGCGCAGCGGCAGCCGCCACTGGTTCATCCCGAGGCCGATCGCCTTCACCAGGCCCTCGTCGCGCATCGCGGCCAGCGCCGGGTAGGCCTCGGCGAGCGCCTGCTCGGCGTGGTCGTCGGGGTCATGGATGAGCGCCACGTCGATGGCGGGCAGGCCGAGCCGTACCAGAGAGTCCTCGATCGACCGGCGGACGCCGGAGGCGGAGAAGTCCCACTGCCTGCGCAGACCTGCGGTGACGGCGAAGCCGTCGGGGTCGGGCGCGGGGTCGGCGGGCACCAGCAGCCTGCCGACCTTGGTGGACAGGACGTAGCCCGAACGCCCGGCCAGCGCCGCGCCGAGGCGGCGTTCGGACAGGCCGAGGCCGTAGTGGGGCGCGGTGTCGAACAGCCGCGTGCCGGTGTCCCACGCGGCGTCGACGGCGGAGCGCGCGTCCTCGTCGCTGACCTCGGTGTAGAGGTTGCCGAGGGTCGCGGCGCCGAACCCGAGCCGTGGCAGCGTGAGCGTCACCGCATCTCCCAGACCAGCTTGAGGCCGCCGGAGCCCTTGTCGAAGTCGCCGTCGAGCAGGCGGTTCATCTTCGCCTGCCACGCCTGGTCGGCCGGGTGGTCCCGCATCGCCTCCTGCAGCGCGGCGTAGTCCTCGACCTCGACGAAGTGGAACAGGTCGAGGCCGTCGCGCCAGATCCGCCACGAGTAGACGCCGTGCTCGCGCATCACCTCTTCGAGCTCGGCGGGAATGGTGGCGTGCTCCCTGTCGTAGCGCTCCTCGCACCCCGCCCTGAGCCTGGTCCTCAGCGCCAGTCGCTGCATCAGTCCTGCGCCTTCCCTCCGGCCACGCGGCTGATCATCAGGGCTACCAGGATGATCACTCCGTAGACGAGCTGCTTCCACTCACCCGGCACGCCCTTGAGTGTGAGGATGTTCTCGACCAGGCCGATCACGAGAACGCCGGTGAGGGCGCCGAAGATCGTGCCCTTGCCGCCGTCCATGCTGACGCCGCCGATGACCGCGGCGGCGAAGACCATGAAGATCCAGCCCACACCCTGGTTGGCGCTGATGCCGCCGAGGCGGCCCGTCTCCAGGATTCCGGCCAGCGCGGCCAGCGCGCCGCCGATGATGAACACGCTCCACAGCACCCGCTCCACCCTGATGCCCGCGGCGCGGGCGGCGTCGGCGTTGCCGCCGATGGCGTAGAGAGAACGGCCGAGGCGGAAGTAGCCGAGCGCCACGATGCCGGCCGCGAACAGCACCCCGGCGATCCAGATGGCCGCCGGCAGGCCGAGCCAGCTGGCGCTGCCCAGGTACAGCAGCGAGTCGGGCAGCTCGAACAGGCTCTTGCCGCCGGTCAGGCCCAGGTGCAGACCGTGCACGACGATCAGCATGGCCAGCGTCACGACGAACGCCGACAGCTGGAACTTCAGGATCAGGAACCCGTTGAACGCGCCGATCGCCGCGCCGATGAGCAGGCAGATCGGGATCGCCAGCAGCCCGAGGCCACCGGACGCCGCGGGGATCATCAGCACGGTGATCGCGGGCGCCATGCCGACGGTCGACTCCAGCGACAGGTCGAACTTGCCCGCGATCAGGATCAGCGCCTCGGCCAGCACGACCAGCGCGAGCGCCGACTGCTGCTGCAGAACGTTGATCAGGTTGCCGGGGCTGAGGAACACCGGGTCCACGAACGCGCCCACGACCAGCAGGAGCACGATCACCGGCACCAGCGTCAGGTCGCGAAACCTCGTGAGCTTGAGGCGCGGTGCGGGTGCGGTCATGGTTGTCACTGTTCGATACCTTCCATCACGGCCACGAGCTCGTGGTCACTCCACCCACGCGGCACGTCCTTCACGACCCTGCCGTGGAACATCACCAGCACCCTGTCGCAGACGCGCAGGTCGTCGAGCTCGTCGGAGACCAGCACGGCGCCCGCCCCCCGCTCGACCGCGTCCTCGACCGCGCCGAGCAGCGACTGCTTGGCCTTGACGTCGACGCCCGCCGTCGGGTTGATCACGACGACCGCCCTGGGGTCGTCGGCCAGCGCCCTGGCGAGCACGACCTTCTGCGCGTTGCCGCCCGACAGGTCGCCGACCGGCTGGTCGGGGCCCTCGGTCTTGATGTCCAGATCCTCGATCATCCGTACGGCACGCGCCCGCCGCGCCGCGGGCGAGACGAAGCCGTATTTCCCCAGCTTGTGGGCGATGGGGATGGTGGTGTTCTCGGCGATCGACAGCAGCGGGACGAAGCCCTCGTGGTGCCGGTCCTGGGGGACGAACCCGAGACCCGCCCTGAGCGCCGACGGCACGTCCTTGATCGCGGTGCCGTTCACGCGCACCTCTCCCGCGTCGGCCCTGCGCAGGCCGACCAGCGTCTCGGCGAGCCCGACCTTGCCGCTGCTGCCCGAGCCCGCGAGGCCGACGATCTCGCCGGAGCGCACCTGGAGGTCGACGTCCTCGTAGCGGCCCTTCATCGTGAGACCCGTGGCGGCGAGCACCACGTCGTCGCCTGCCGTACGGGAGCGGTAGGCGTAGGCGGCGCTCGCCTCGCCGGTCATGGCCGCGACCAGCTCGTCGTGCGGCAGGTCGGCGACCGGGCTGGTCATGATGTGCCGGGCGTCGCGGAAGACCGACACGCTCTGGCAGATCTCGTAGACCTCGTCGAGGTGATGGGAGATGAACATCATGGTGACGCCCTGCTCGCGCAGCGAGCGCATGCGCTCGAAGAGCCGGTCGATGGCCGGGCCGTCGAGCTGGGCGGTGGGCTCGTCGAGGATGATGAACCGCGCGCCGAACGACAGCGCGCGGGCGATCTCGACGAGCTGGCGCTGCTCGACGCCGAGGTCGCCGGCCAGCACGTCGGCGTCGATGTCGACCTCGTAGGTCTCCAGCACCTCGCGGGCGCGGGCGCGCAACCCCTTCCAGCTGATCATCCCGCGGTCGGTCTGCCGGTTGAGGAACAGGTTCTCGGCGACCGACAGCTGCGGGATGATCGTCGACTTCTGGTAGACGCAGGCGACCTGCCGCCGCCAGGCGTCCCTGTCGGCGAGAGCGGGCGCAGCCTGTCCCGAGAACAGCACCTCGCCCTCGTCGGGGCGCTGGAGCCCGGTCAGGATCGACACCAGGGTGGACTTCCCCGCGCCGTTCCTGCCGACCAGGGCGTGGGTCTCGCCCTCTTCGATGGTGATGCCGGCCCCGTTCAGCGCGACGGTCGGGCCGAAGCGCTTGACGATGTTCCGGGCTTCAACGTGGTTGCTCATTTGACCTGGTTGCCCCAGAGGTTGGGGTCGTCGACGTTCTCCTTGGTCACCAGCGGCGCGGGCAGCTGGTCCTCCAGACCGTTCGGCAGCTCGATGATGGTCGAGTCATGGTCGGTCGGCCCCGGCTTGAACGTCTTGCCCTCGGCCGCGGCCTTGGCGTAGAAGATCGCGTACTTCGCGTACAGGTCGGCAGGCTGGGAGACGGTCGCGTCGATCTCACCCTTGCGGATCGCCTCGAACTCCTGCGGGATGCCGTCGTTCGACACCACGAACACGTGCTTGGGGTCCTCGGGGGCGACCAGCAGGCCCTTGGCCTTCAGCACCTGGATCGTCGGGGCCAGGTGGACGCCGCCCGCGTGCATGTAGATGCCCTTGACGTCGGGGTTCTGCTCCAGGCGGGTCTGCAGCATCGAGGCCGCCTTGCCGCCGTCCCACTCGGTGGGCTCCTCGAAGACCGTGATCCCGGGGAACTTGGTCTTCATGCACTCGCGGAACGCCTCGGCGCGGTCGCGGCCGTTGACCGACGACAGCGCGCCCATCAGCTCGACGACCTTGCCCTTGCCGCCCAGCTTCTCACCGAGGAACTCGCAGGCCTTGGTGCCGTAGGCGCGGTTGTCGGCGCGCACGACCATGTAGACCTTGCCCTTGTCGGGGCGGGTGTCGACGGTGACGACGGGGATCTTCTTGTTCTCCAGCTGCTGGAGCGTGGAGGCGATGGCGCCGGTGTCCTGCGGGGCCATGACCATGACCTTCGCGCCCTGGCTGACCAGCGCCTGGGTGTTGGCGACCAGCTTGGCCACGTCGTTCTGCGAGTTGGTCGGGTTCATCAGCTCGACCTTGAGCTCGCCAGCCATCTGCGGGACGTACTTGATGTAGGAGTTCCAGAAGTCGGAGTCGGCCCGCGGGTGGTCGATGCCGATCTTGCCGCCCGCGGAGCCGCCCTGGGCGGCGCCCGGGGCGGTGCCGCCGCTGTCGGTGGAGCCGCAGGCGGTGATGAGTGCCAGGAGGGCCGCGCTCGCGACCACGGGGCCGAACTTCATGATGTCGCCTTTTCTCGGGGGGTGTGTTCGTCGTTGCTCTGGCGCAGGCGCAGGCCGTGCATGCCGCCGTCCACGGCGAGCGAGGTGCCGGTGGTCGCGCCCGCCTCGGGGCCGGCCAGGTAGGTGATGGCCGCGGCGACCTCCTGTGCGGAGACCAGGCGGCCCATCGGCTGGCGGGCGTTGAGCGCGGCCCGCTCGGCCGCCGGATCGTCGGCGGCGTCCAGCAGCCTGCCGACCCACGGGGTGTCGGCGGTGCCGGGGTTGACGCAGTTGACCCTGATGCCCTCCCCGACGTGGTCGGCGGCCATCGCCAGCGTCAGCGACAGCACCGCGCCCTTGGTCGCGCTGTACAGCGCCCTGTCAGGCAGCCCCGCCGTGGCCGCGATGGAGCAGGTGTTCACGATCGAGGCGTGACCCGACTTCCTCAGGTACGGCAGCGCCGCCCGCGACACCCGCACCAGGCCGAGCACGTTGACGTCGAACACCCGCTGCCACTCGGCGTCGGGGTTGTCCTCGATCGTGCCCTGCGCGCCGATGCCCGCGTTGTTCACCAGGACGTCGAGACCGCCCATGCGCTCGGCGGCCTCGGCGACGGCCGCACGGACCTGGCCGTCGTCGGCGACGTCGGCCTTGACGCCGATGAACGGCTCGCCCGGCGGGTTGAGGTCAAGGCAGGCGACCTGCCAGCCACGGGCGGCGAACGCCTCGGCCGTCGCCAGGCCGATGCCCGACCCGCCGCCGGTCACGAGAGCTCGGATGACTGTCACTGGTTCCTCCAGACCTCTCCGTCGGGGAAGGAATGGGCGGCGATGGACTCCCTGCGCATCTCGGAGCTGAAACCGGGCCGCGTCGGGGCGGCGTAGCGGCCGCGCTCGATCACGACCGGGTCCTCGAAGTGTTCGTGCAGGTGGTCGACGTACTCGATGACCCGTCCCTCCATCGTGCCCGCGACGGCGACGTAGTCGAACATCGACAGGTGCTGGACCAGCTCGCACAGCCCGACGCCGCCCGCGTGGGGGCAGACCGGCACCCCGAACCTGGCCGCCAGCAGCAGGATCGCGATGTTCTCGTTGACGCCGCCGACCCTGGCCGAGTCGAGCTGGAGGTAGGACAGCGAACCCGCCTGCAGCATCTGCTTGAAGACCATGCGGTTCTGCACGTGCTCGCCCGTGGCGACCTTGATCGGGGCGATGGCCCTGGCGATCGTGGCGTGGCCGAGCACGTCGTCGGGGCTGGTCGGCTCCTCCACCCAGTGCGGGGAGAACTCGGCGAGCGCGTTGACCCAGCGGATGGCCGCGCCGACATCCCACCGCTGGTTGGCGTCGATCGCGATCGGGAAGTCGGGGCCGCAGACCTCGCGGGCGACCCTGAAGCGGCGCACGTCGTCGTCGAGGTCGGCGCCGACCTTCAGCTTGATCTGCCCGAAGCCGTCGTCGAGCGCCTCCTTGCACAGGCGGCGCAGCTTGTCGTCGTCGTAGCCGAGCCAGCCGGGGGAGGTCGTGTAGGCGGGGTAGCCGTGCTCCTTCAGGTGGGCGATCCGCTCGGCCTTGCCGTCCGCGCCCTTGCGCAGTATCCGCAGCGCCTCGTCGCGGGTCAGCGCGTCGCTCAGGTAGCGGAAGTCGACCAGGTCCACGATCTGCTCGGGCGTCATCTCGCCGAGCAGCAGCCACAGCGGCTTGCCTTCGCGCTTGGCCCTGAGGTCCCACAGGGCGTTGACCACGGCGGAGATCGCCATGTGCATGACGCCCTTCTCGGGGCCGAGCCATCGGAGTTGGGAGTCCCAGACCATCTCCTTGTACAGCGCGCCGAGGTCCTCGGCGTCCCTGCCGAGCACGTACGGCTCCAACGCCCTGATCGCGGTGGTCTGCACGTCGTTACCGCGCCCGATCGTGAACGCGAACCCGTGGCCCTCGAACCCGTCGTCGGTCTTCAGCACGACGTAGGCGGCCGAGTAGTCGGGGTCGGGGTTCATCGCGTCGGAGCCGTCGAGCTCCAGCGAGGTGGGGAAGCGGATGTCGTGGGTCTCCATGCCCACGATGCGGTAGGCGCTCATGCCTGGCCCACCGTCTGGCGCTGCCGTCCGAGCCCGTCGATCTCCAGCTCGACCACGTCGCCTTCCCTGAGGTACGGCTGGCCCGGCAGGCCGAGCGCGACCCCGGCCGGCGTGCCGGTGTTGATGACGTCGCCGGGCTCCAGCACCATGAACCGGCTGAGGTAGCGGACGACCTCCGCCACGTCGAAGATCATGTTCTTGCTGTTGCCGTTCTGGCGCTGCTCGCCGTTGACCCACAGCCGCATGCCGAGGTCCTGCGGGTCGCCCACCTCGTCGGCGGTCACCAGCCAGGGGCCGAGCGGGTTGAAGGTCTCGCACGACTTGCCCTTGTCCCACTGCCCGCCGCGCTCCAGCTGGAACTCGCGCTCGGAGACGTCGTTGGAGATCGCGTAACCGGCGATCTTCGTCAGCGCCTCTTCCCGCGACTCCAGGTAGCGGCAGGTCTCGCCGATGACGACGGCGAGCTCGACCTCCCAGTCGGTCTTCACGCTTCCCCGCGGCACCAGGATCTCGTCGTCGGGGCCGACCACGGTGTTGGGCGCCTTCATGAACACGACGGGCTCGGTGGGCGGTGTGGCCCCGGTCTCGGCCGCGTGGTCGCTGTAGTTGAGGCCGATGCACACGATCTTGCCGGGCCTGCCGATCGGCGGACCGACCCGCAGGCTCCCCGCTTCGATCGCCGTCAGTTCGCCGCGCTCCAACGCGGCCCGGACCCGTGCCACTCCCCCGGAAGCGAGGAAAGCCCCGTCGATCTCGGGCTCTCCGATGTCGTACAGGTTTCCCTCGGCGTCCATCACCGCGGGCCTCTCCTGGCCGACCGGTCCAACTCGCAGCAGCTTCACACCGCATCCCTCAGCTATACATCGGATGTCTCGCTACCCGATGCTCGTGGGCGCCCCTGGCGCTGTCAAGCCCTCCACCGCAGATACATCCGATCCGTGACCTGGGTTTCAGTAAGTTAATCCACATACGTGGACCGAAAATCCAACTAAACATCGGGTCGAAGCTCTTGTGACTCCAGTCTTTCAAGTGTTAGCAACGTGGCGCACCCCCTACCAGTCACCGGAGGAATCCGTGGCCCCACGGCTCGCGTTGGTTCTGCTGTCCGCTGTCATGATCGGAGCGACACCCGTGCACACCCCGGCGGCGGCAGCCGCCGCCCCCGACCCGCCCGACGACCTGACTCTCTGGTACGACAAACCGGCCGCCAGCTGGGAGAACCAGTCGCTGCCCATCGGCAACGGCGCGCTCGGCGCGACCGTGTTCGGCGGCGTCGGCACCGAGCAGATCCAGTTCAACGAGAAGACCCTGTGGACCGGCGGCCCCGGCTCCAGGAGCGGATACGACTTCGGCAACTGGAAGAGCCCCAGACCGAACGCGATCGCCGAGGTCCAGGCGCAGATCGACCGCGACGGCAGGATGTCGCCCGGCGCGGTGGCCGCGAAGCTCGGCCAGCCGAAGAGCGGCTTCGGCGCCTACCAGACCTTCGGCGACCTCTGGCTGGACACCGGGCACACCGACGCCACCGGCTACCGCAGGGAGCTGAGCCTGCGCGAGGCCGTGGCCAGGGTCGGCTACACCTCCGGCGGCGTCACCTACGCCCGCGAGTACTTCGCGAGCCATCCGGGCAACGTGATCGTCGGCCGGATCGGCGCTTCGGAGGCGGGCAAGGTCTCCTTCACGTTGCGCACCTCCTCTCCTCGCGACGACAAGAGCGTGAGCGTCAAGGACGGCCGCCTCACCGTCCGCGGCGCGCTGGCCGACAACGGCATGGCGTTCGAGTCGCAGGTCCAGGTCGTCACCAGCGGCGGCAGCCGTACCGACGGGAGCGATCGGATCACCGTGACCGGCGCCGACAGCGCGGTGTTCGTGCTGTCGGCGGGGACGAACTACGCCGGCTCCTACCCCGCCTACCGGGGCGAGGACCCGCACGCCAAGGTCACCGCGGCAGTCGACCAGGCCGTGGCGCGCGGCTACGACGCGCTGAAGCGCGCCCACCTGGACGACTATCGCGCCCTGTTCGACCGGGTCAGGCTCGACCTCGGGCAGCGGGCCCCGCGCATCCCCACCGACCAGCTCCTGCGGGCCTACACCGGCGGCGGGTCGAGCGACGACAGGGCGCTGGAGGCGATGTTCTTCGCCTACGGCCGCTACCTGCTCATCGCCTCCTCCAGGGAGGGCTCACTTCCGGCGAACCTCCAGGGCGTGTGGAACAACTCCACCAGCCCGCCGTGGTCGGCCGACTACCACGTCAACATCAACCTGCAGATGAACTACTGGCTGGCCGAGCAGACCAACCTCGCCGAGACCACCAGGCCCTACGACGACTTCGTCAAGGCGATGGTCGCCCCTGGGCAGCGGACCGCCAAGGAGATGTTCGGCTCGCGCGGCTGGGTCGTCCACAACGAGACCAACCCGTTCGGCTTCACCGGCGTGCACGACTGGGCGACCGCCTTCTGGTTCCCCGAGGCGGCCGCGTGGACCACGCAGCAACTGTTCGACCACTACCGCTTCGGCGGCGACGTCGAGTACCTGCGCTCGGTCTACCCGGTGATGCGCGAGGCGGCGCTGTTCTGGGTGGACAACCTCCACACCGACCCGCGCGACGGCAAGCTCGTCGTCTCCCCCAGCTACTCCCCCGAACAGGGCGACTTCTCCGCGGGCGCGTCGATGTCACAGCAGATCGTCCACGACCTGTTCACCAACGTGCTGGAGGCCGCCGCCGTCCTCGACCAGGACGAGCCCGAGGTACGGCAGGCGCTGGCCAAGCTCGACCCGGGCCTGCGCGTCGGCCGCTGGGGCCAGCTCCAGGAGTGGAAGAGCGACTGGGACGACCCGAACAACACCCACCGGCACGTCTCCCACCTGTTCGCCCTGCACCCCGGCCGCCAGGTCGCCGCGGGCACCCCGATGGCCGAGGCGGCCAAGATCTCGCTGACCGCGCGCGGCGACGGCGGCACCGGCTGGTCCAAGGCCTGGAAGATCAACTTCTGGGCTCGGCTGCTGGACGGCGACCACGCGTTCAAGATGCTCGGCGAGCAGCTTCGCGGCAGCACGCTGGACAACCTGTGGGACACGCACCCGCCGTTCCAGATCGACGGCAACTTCGGCGCCACCTCGGGCATGGCGGAGATGCTGCTCCAGTCGCAGTCGGGCGTCGTCGACGTCCTGCCGGCGCTGCCCTCGGCCTGGCCCGCGGGCTCGGTCAAGGGGCTGCGCGCCCGCGGCGACGTGACCGTCGACGCCGCGTGGAGCGGCGGCACCGCCACCGAGATCACCTTGCGCGCCGGATCCTCGGGGTCGCTGAAGGTACGCAACAAGGTGATCGGCGGGAGGTATCAGTTGGTGGACTCCGCGGAACGGAAGGTGCAACACACCCGCGAGGGCGACACGATCACCTTCACCGCGCGGGCGGGACACACCTACACGCTCGTCGGGCAGGTGGCCGTCGCGGTGAAGGCGCCCGGTCTCGCAGGGCCCGGCGAGAGCTTCCCAGTCGAGGTCACCGTGTCGGCCACGGGCGGGCGTGCCGTACCGGCCAGTGAGGTCACTTTGTCGATGCCGAACGGGTGGAGCGCCGCCCCCGCCACCGTCCACCTGCCGGGCGTGCCAGGCGGCCGCACCAGGACCGCGACCTTCACCGTCACCTCGGGTCCCGCCGACGGCTCCCGTACGGCCCGCATCGTGGCTACCGCCGCGGGCGGGACGTGGACGGGCACCGGCAGCGCCGTGCTCGCCGTCACCCCCTGCGCGGTGCCCCCGCCGGACAAGCCCGTGGTGGCGTGGGACCCCACCGCTGGTTCGACGATCACCGACACCTCGGGCAACGGCAGGAACGCCACCGTCACCGGCGACGCCGCCTACGACGGCGACGGCGGGCTGGTGCTCGACGGGACCACCTACCTGACGACCGCGCCGACGACGCTGGGGTTCCTGCCCGAGGCGTCGTTCGCGGCCAGGGTCAAGGTGGCGGGGACGGGATACCGGCGGCTGTTCGACTTCCAGCCCTCGGGCGACCCCGGCACCGACGGCGTCCTGATGGACCTGACTCCCGCCAACAAGGTGCGCTTCATCGGGGCCGGGCTGAACGTCACCACCTCCGCGACGGTGCCCACCGGCAGGTACGTCGACCTGGTCGTCACGATGGGCCGCGACGGGACGATCGACGTCTACGTCGACGGTGCGCGCGCGGGCGGGGCGAAGGTGCCCGGCGACGGGATCACCGGCTGCGCCACCAGGCCGCTCCGCTTCGCCGCCGACCAGGGCGGTGGGCAGCGGCTCAGCGGGGCCGTCGACCGGATGGCGATCTTCGCCAGGGCGCTGACAGCGGATGAGGCTCGGGAGTGGCAGCGGCTCGCGTTCTGACGCCTGGACGACACGCGGCCCTCGTGCGGGGGCCGCGTGTTCCGCTTTCCTACCACCGGCTTTCCCGACCACCCGGCTTCTCGGCCAGCGGCTTTCCCGGCCAGCGGCATTCCCGGCCAGCGGCATTCCCGGCCAGCGGCATTCCCGGCCAGCGCGGCTGTCGTGAGGACCGGCCGCGGGGCACTTCGTGTCCGCGGGACTTCTCGTGGCCGCCGGGCCTCTCGTCAGGACCGGCCGCGGGACTTCTCGTGGCCGCCGGGCCTCTCGTCAGGACCGGCCGCGGGGTTCCTCGTGGCGGCGGGACTTCTCGTGGCGGCGGGCGCTGAACCAGAGGGCGACCAGGGCGGCCAGCGCGCCGCCCGCGGCACCGATGAGCAGGCCCACCACGAACCCCTCGACCGTCCCCGACGCCGACGGCAGCAACGCCAACGCGCCGACCAGCCCCGCCAGCATGACCACGATCAGCGCGTAGAACCGCCTGCTGAAGAAGACACCCTTCGCCGGAGCGCTCGGCAGCGCGTCGATCTCGGCGTCAGGGCCCAGGCTGGCGGCCTTCGGACGCTTGAAGTACTCGTAGAACGCCCACGTGCCGCATGGCTCCCAGCCGTCCGGGGCCAGCCGCTCGACGAGCGCCTGCCTGCCCTTGCGGGTGACGACCTCCCTGCGGTACTCCCACCGCTGCGGCTCGCGCGGGTCGCGGTGGCTGATGAACCAGCCGAGCGCGTCGACCCTGTCGACCTCCCAGCCCTGGTCGCCGAACTCGTTCAGCCTCCGCTCGTCGGCGAAGACGTCGGCCGTCCAGCGCCAGGTGTCCTCCCCTGCGGCGGACTCCTCAACCGAGCCCACCCCCAACTGCTCGGCGAACTCCGCGGCGGGCCCGAACTCCTCCTCCGGGTCGGCGTCGGTCTCGGCCAGGTAGGCGGTGAGATCGGCGACCGTGGCCCGAACCGTCTCCTCGGGAACCCCGCGTTCGCGCAGCCGTACGGCGAGCTCGTCGAAGTAGCCGGTCACGTGACGCCTCCCTGCTCCAGCACCGACCGTACGGACTGGTCGAACGCCAGCCACAGGCCACCCTGCTCCGCGAGCGTCTGCCTGCCCTGGTCGGTGAGCCGGTAGTAGCGGCGGCCGGGGCCCCGCTCGGTCACCCTGAACTCGGCGGCGACCAGACCCGCCTCCTCCAGCCGGTTCAGGACGGGGTAGAGGGTGCCGCCCTTGATCTGACCCAGGCCGGA
The DNA here is from genome assembly GCF_042754765.1 of Nonomuraea sp. NPDC059194. Taxonomy (NCBI): domain Bacteria; kingdom Bacillati; phylum Actinomycetota; class Actinomycetes; order Streptosporangiales; family Streptosporangiaceae; genus Nonomuraea; species Nonomuraea sp. NPDC059194. The sequence goes on from NZ_JBHZBH010000043.1 coordinate 39,512, forward strand.
ATCGGCGAGGCTCTTGGCGATCTCGTAGCCGTAGTTCTCGCCTTGGGTGAGGCTGGCGAGGACCAGGAGGTCGAGCACGCCCTTGAGCCAGCTCGCACGACGATCAGCGGTCATTCGGCCATCCTTCCATGGTAGCGATGCTACCTACACCGCTCCACCACCTACACCCATTGACCGGCCCCGGCCCCGCGACCGGCCCTCCGCCATCCGCCCGCACTCGGTAACCAAGCGCCCACCCTCCCCCATGGGGCCGCAGTCGGCGCCGACCATCCGCCCTCCCCGCAGCGCGTCCACAACGCCGACCGCCCCACACACCTCACCCCGAGTCACCGTCGGCCTGCGCCTGGCGTGCTCGGGGTGAGGGGGAGGGCTCCGGCATCCTCGGGTTTCGAGCTTCCGGCAGCGGAGTCCCGGGCACGGATTCCGAGCTTCAGGCACCGGAGTCCCGGGCTCCGGCTCCGGGCCTCGGCACCGGAACCCTGGGCGCAGGTTCTGAGCCCGGTCACTGGAATCCCGGGCTCCGGCTCCCAGCTTCGGGCACCGGAATTCCGGGCTCCGGCTCCGGCTCCGGCTCCGGCTCCGGCTCCGGCTCCGAGCCTCGGGCATCGGAATCCTGGGCTTCGGTTCCGAGCTCGGGTTTGAGCTCAGGTTGCTGCGGTCCGGCTGAGTAGCGGGGGCACGTCAGGCGCGGGCGGCGGTCGGAGCGGGCTCGGTGACGTCGGCCGCCGCACCGGCCTCGCCGTACTCCAGGCTGTCGGGGCTCGTGCGGGTCTCGGGCTTGTCGGCGCCGGGGGCCAGCCACGGCGTGACGAGCAGGGAGCGGACGTCGACCAGGATGTGCAGGATGATCGGCAGGATCAGCGACCCGGTCGAGAAGTAGAGCATCGTCAGCGAGAACCCGGCGAGCCCCACCATCGTCATGCCCCTCCACCCCTGGTAGAGGTGACCCAGGACGAAGACCGCCAGCGCCAGCCCCGCCGCCACCGGCCGCGGAACGTCGAGGATCGACATGAAGCCCGAGATCAGCACTCCGCGATAGACGATCTCCTCGCAGACACCGGCGCTGATGGCCAGGCCGAGCGCGAGCCAGCGCTCGCTCGCCGTCCTGGGGATGAGCGCCTCGAACGCCGCCTGGCCAGGCATCGTGACCTTCTTGAACCGCAGCACCAGGCCCACACCCACGGCCACGACCGCCGCCCCGACGACCATCCCGAGCACGGTCGACAGGTCCTCGGCCGGCACCAGGCCGATGCCGGTGACGTCCAGGTCCGGCGAGAGTCCGACGATCGCCAGCGCCACGAGCGCTATCGCCCACAGCTCGGCGATCCAGGCGAGGTTCATCCGCGTGTAGAGGCTGCGGTTCTCGCGCAGAGCCGTGTAGGTGCGACGTCCCAGCAGCGGGCTCACGACCGCCAGATGGATCACCAGCAGGGCGAACAGGACGACAGACATGGGGAGCGGCCTCCGTCGATGAGGAAGTTTCCGTAGCGATTTAGACGGTAGAGCAAGCTAGTTAGGAATGCAACCTAGCTAGAAGCGCACGACTCCTTGACGGGCGTACAGGACCGTAATACAACACTTACGAAACCTTGGAGGCCGCATGATCGAGCTCTACGACCCGTCTATCTACGAGGGCGGCGTGCCGTACCAGGACCTGGCATGGCTGCGGGAACACTCCCCCGTGCACTGGCACCGGGACCCGCAGACTCCCGGGTTCTGGGCCGTCACCAGGCATGCCGACGTGGTGCACGTCTCCAGACACCCCGAGCTGTTCTCCTCCTACGAGGGCCTGGCGATGAGCGGCGAGTACCCGGAGCCCGAGAAGGAGCTGCAGCGGCTGCTGATGCTCAACCAGGATCCGCCCGAGCACTCCAAGCGGCGTTCGCTGGTCAACAAGGGGTTCACCCCTCGCATGATCGGCAGGCTCGAGCAGCACATCAGGGAGGTCTGCGACGACCTGATCGACCAATGCTCGGGCGAGGGCGACTTCGTCACCAAGGTGGCGGCGCCGCTGCCGCTGCAGGTGATCTGCGAACTGCTCGGCGCGCCCGTCGAGGACAGAGACCTGCTGTTCGATCTGTCGAACCGGCTCATCGGGTGGGACGACCCCGAGTTCCAGACCTCTTACGAGGACGGGCAGGCCGCGGCGGCCGAACTGATGGCGTACGGCAACGCGCTGGCGGCCGAACGCATCGACGACCCGCGCGACGACCTGATCACCAGGATGATCACGCCGGACGCCGACAGGGCGGTGCTGTCGCCCGACGACGTGGGGATGTTCACGATCCTGCTGGTCGTAGCGGGCAACGAGACGACTCGGAACTCGGCCTCGCTCGGGATGAAGGCGTTCTTCGACCATCCCGCGCAGTGGCGTCGACTGGTGGCCGATCCCTCGCTGCTCGCCCGCGCGGTCGAGGAGATCGTCAGGTGGGCCACGCCCGTGATGCAGTTCCGCAGGACGGCGACGGCCGACACGACCATCGGCGGGCAGCCGGTCCGGCGGGGCGACAAGATCGTGGTCTATTACAGCGCCGCCAACCGCGACCCGTCCGTGTTCGCGCAGCCCGAGGTGTTCGACATCGGACGCGACCCGAACCCGCACCTCGGCTTCGGCGGCGGCGGACCGCACTTCTGCCTCGGCGCGCACCTGGCCAGGATGGAGCTGCGGGTACTGTTCGAGACCCTCGCCCTCCGCCTACCCGGCATCACGCTGGCGGGTGAGGTACGGCGGCTGCGCTCGAACTTCATCAACGGCATCAAGGAGATGCCTGTCGCCTTCGGAACCCCGACGCCGTGAACCGGTCTTTCCAACCCGGCCCACGCGATACGGCATCGCCACCACCGGGCCTCGCCATGCTCGATCGGCTGGGGCCACGCGCGCCTTGACCGTCGAGCGCGCCGGGCCACGCGCGCCTTGATCGTCGAGCGCGCCGGGCCGCTCACGCCATGACCGCCGAGCCACACACCACGATCACCCGAGCAGACGAGACCAGCCGCGCCACACTACCCAGCAGACGGGACCGCTCACGCCCAGACCGTTGAGCGAGGCCGGTCGCGCCTGGGGTCGTCCGGGCAGGTGGAGGCGGTCGCGCCTTGACCGTCTGACGGTCGTGTAATAGAACACGTTTCAGTAGCGATTCCTACCAAGCGCTTGATCAAGTCGAGGTGACGGCTCGTGCGCATCGATCTCGTCGATCAGGACCACTACGCGACCTCCGGCCCCCCACATGAGCAACTGCGCTGGCTGCGGGAGAACGCCCCCGTCTACTGGCATCACGGCGAGCCAGGCTTCTGGGCCGTCACCCGGCACGAGGACGTCACCCACGTCTCCCGCCACTCGGACCTGTTCTCCTCGGCACGCAAACTCGCCCTGTTCAACGAGATGCCGGAGGAGCAGCGAGAGCTCCAGCGGATGATGATGCTGAACCAGGACCCGCCCGAGCACACCCGGCGGCGAGCCCTGGTCAACCGCGGCTTCACCCCGCGCACGATCAGCGCGCTCGAACAGCACATCCGTGACATCTGCGACGACCTACTCGACAAGTGCTCAGGCGAGATCGACTTCGTCACCGAGATCGCCGCCCCATTGCCGCTCTACGTGATCTGCGAACTCCTCGGCGCCCCCGTCGACGAGCGGGACAAGCTCTTCACCTGGTCGAACCGTATGATCGGCGCGCAGGACCCCGACTACGCCGCCTCCCCCGAGGAAGGCGGCGCCGCAGCGATGGAGGTCTACGCCTACGCCTCCTCCCTGGCCGCCACGCGCCGCAGCGACCCACGCGACGACATCGTCACCAAGCTCCTCCAACCCGACGAGAACGGCGAACTCCTCACCGAGAACGAGTTCGAACTGTTCGTCCTGCTCCTGGTCGTCGCGGGCAACGAGACCACCCGCAACGCCGCGTCCGGCGGGATGCTCGCCCTCTTCGAGCACCCTTCACAGTGGGAACGGCTGGCCGCCGACCCCGCACTCACCCGCACGGCCGCCGACGAGATCGTCCGGTGGGTCTCACCGGTGAACCTCTTCCGCAGGACGGCCACCGCCGACCTCACACTCGGCGGACAGTCGATCAAGACTGACGACAAGGTGGTGGTGTTCTACTCCTCGGCGAACAGGGACGCCTCCGTCTTCGCCGACCCCGAGACGTTCGACGTGGGCCGGAGCCCGAACCCGCACATCGGCTTCGGGGGCGGCGGGGCGCACTTCTGCCTGGGGAACCACCTGGCCAAGCTGGAGCTGCGGGTCCTGTTCGAGCAACTGGCCCGGCGGTTCCCGCGCATGCGACAGACCGGGGAGGCGCGACGGTTGCGCTCGAACTTCATCAACGGCATCAAAGAACTCCCGGTCACCCTCTCCTGACGGGCCACCGGGCAGGTTCGATGCCCGGTAGCCGCTGGTGAGTGAGCACTTCCTCTCCTGGATCACGACTCCTGGGGCCTTCAAGAGCTGTCAGGGCATCTCTCGCCTTACCATCCAAGCGGCCCAGGCCGGGGTCGAAGGGGCTGGAAAGCCCCTGGGAAGAACAGTCCCGAACCCGAACGCGCGTAGCGCGCCACCAGGAGGGGCCATGCCCTTCACTCTGGCGGGGCTGCGGCTGGTCGGGTTGGCACGGTGGACAAGGTGACCGAGGGGCTGTCGCCGCATCCGTGATCACCAGCGGCGGCGGCGGCGGCGGGCGGCGTGCAGGCGGGCGAGGATGCGGGTGACCTGGGCGGGAGCCGGTTTCCATCCGTTCTCGATGAGGGCGTTGGCGACCTGTTCGACGAGGTCGGCCGAGCGGGCGGGGATGACGTCGCGCCGGACCGGGATGATGCGCCATCCGGCGGCGCGCAGGGCGGCGCGGCGGGTGAGGTCGCGATGGCGGTCGGCAGGCGAGGTGTGGTGCTCGTAGCCGTCGTACTCGACGCCGAGGGAGAATTCGGGCCAGCCGAGGTCGAGGTAGGCGAGCCTGTCGCCGGGGAGGTCGACGCGGATCTGGGTGGTGGGCCTGGGCAGGCCGCCTTCGACGAGGATGACGCGCAGCCAGGTCTCCCTGGGGGAGGCGGCGCCCTTGTCGGCCATGGCGAGCGTCTCCCATAGCCAGTGGAAACCGGTGGCGCGGCGCATCAGGGCGTCGTGGTCGACGCCGCGGCGCAGGAACTGGTCGACGATGGCGACGCCGTCGGGTCTCGGGAGGTGCTGGGCGCAGTCGAAGGCGGTGCGCTCGGGGGTGGTCACGCGGACCGACCTGTGCTCGGTCACGTCGACGGGCGGGAGCGTGGCCTGGTGGACGGTGCACCCAGGCTGCAGCGCGGCCTGGTGGGCGGCGCTCCGCGGGACGTCGGCCGGGCGTGGTACGGCGAGCTCGACCGGCCACTCATCCTCGCTCTCGCTGAGGGCGTTGAGGCCCCAGATGTGGGCGGCGGTGCGGTGGCAGGCGGTCGAGCCGGGGACGAGGGCGGTGAACAGGCGAGCTCGGGCGAGGAGGGTGGCTTGCACCGGGACAGCATGACGGGGAGGGGTTGAACGGCAGGCGCCCGAACGGGGTTCTGTGGATGAGGGGCCGACCGTCCACAGGCCCGAAACCCCTCGATAAGCGTGCCCGGGCGAGACCGGGCGGGCGACCCTACGAGCGAGCGGGGCGAGAGGGCAAGGTCGAGCGAGCGAGCGCCGCGGGGCGAGACGAGACGGGACGGTTCAAACCGCCGCGGGAATGAGAGGCGGACAGGGGTCAGGGCCAGGAGCTGTCCTGGTCGGGGTCGCCGCCGTTGGACAGCAGGCGGATGTCCGATTCGACCATCATCGCGACGAGTTCCTCGAACGACACCGTCGGCTCCCACCCCAGCTGCATGCGCGCCTTCTTCGGGTCCGCGCACAGCAGGTCCACCTCGGCCGGCCGGTGCAGCGCCTGGTCGCACACCACGTACTGCTCCCAGTCCAGCCCCGCCGCTGTGAAGGCCGCCTCGACCAGTTCCCGCACCGACTGCGTGCGCCCGGTCCCGATCACGTAGTCCTCGGGCGCGTCGGCCTGCAGCATGAGGTGCATCGCCTTGACGTAGTCGCCGGCGAACCCCCAGTCGCGTCGCGCCTCCAGGTTGCCCAGCCGCAGCTCGGAGGCGTGCCCCAGCTTGATCCGCGCCACTCCCAGCGACACCTTGCGCGTCACGAACTCGGCGCCGCGCCGCGGCGACTCGTGGTTGAACAGGATGCCCGACACCGCGAACATCCCGTACGACTCCCGGTAGTTCTGGGTGAGGAAGTGCCCGTAGGCCTTGGCCACGCCGTACGGCGAGCGCGGGTGGAAGGAGGTCCGCTCGTTCTGCGGCGTCTCGCTGACCTGCCCGAACATCTCGGACGAGGACGCCTGGTAGAACCGGATGGAGGCGCCGCGCGACGAGCACACCCTGATCGCCTCGAGCATGCGCAGCACGCCCATGCCCGTGACCTCGGCCGTCAGCTCGGCCTGCTCCCACGACATCGGCACGAACGAGATCGCCCCGAGGTTGTAGACCTCGTCGGGCTGCACCTTCTCCACCGCGGAGATCAACGACCCCTGGTCCAGCAGGTCTCCCCTGACGACCTGGACGTCGGCCAGCAGTTTGCGCATCCGCGACACGCGCGGGTTGGCCTGCCCTCTGGCCAGACCCCACACCTCGTATCCCAGGGAGAGCAGATGCTCGGCCAGGTAGGAACCGTCCTGCCCGGTGATGCCGGTGATCAGCGCGCGCCTGGCCAACGGGGTCCTCCATCGTTAGTCGTTGGGACGGGAATGTACAGCGACGTTCCCTTGTGAAGCATCAGGCCGCGTAGAACGCGTTCCACCGAACCCGGTTCGGTCAGGCTAACTTCCCAGTTCGCGCCCCGTGAAAGCCACGCGAGGAACAATTCCACAAGAGACCCCTCATACCCGCCCAATGGTAGGGTGCGCAGACGAAGGTCATCTTTCACGGTACCGGTGGAGAAAGGGGTATCCGTGCGGATCGCGCTGCTTTCCTACCGGAGTAAGCCCACCTGTGGCGGCCAAGGCGTCTATCTCCGCCACCTCAGCAGGGAACTGGTCGCACTCGGCCATCACGTGGAGGTCTTCTCCGGCCAGCCGTACCCGGAACTGGACGAGGGTGTGATCCTCAACAAGGTTCCCAGCCTGGATCTTTACCGTGACGAAGACCCCTTTCGTACGCCGAAGCTGCACGAGTACCGCGACTGGATCGACCTTCTCGAAGTCGGGACGATGTGGACGGCCGGCTTCCCCGAGCCGCTGACGTTCACCCTGCGCGCCTACCGCGAGCTGAAGAAACGCCTCGGCGACTTCGACGTCGTCCAGGACAACCAGACCCTTGGGTACGGCCTGCTCGGCATCCAGAAGCTGTTCCCCGTCGTGGGCACCATCCACCACCCGATCAGCGTCGACAGGCGCATCGAACTCGAAGCTGCCACGGGCGCCAAGCGGCTGACCATGCGCAGGTGGTACGGCTTCGTGAAGATGCAGGCCAAGGTGGCGCCCCGACTGAAGCCGATTCTCACGGTCAGCGAGTCGAGTCTGGCCGACATCCACCGCGACTTCAACGTCCCGCAGGCCAACATGCGCCTGATCCCGCTCGGCGTCGACACCCGCTACTTCCACCCGCGGCCGGACAAGCCGCGCAGGAAGGGCTCCATCGTCGCCGTGGCCTCCGCCGACTCCCCCATGAAGGGTGTCGCGACGCTGCTGCGGGCGGTCGCCAAGCTGGCCACCGAGCGCGACGTCAACCTCACCGTCGTCAGCAAGCCGACCCCGGGCGGGCCCACCGAGCAGCTCGTCCAGGAGCTGTCGCTGCAGGACAGGGTCCGCTTCGTCCACGGCATCTCCGACGACGAGCTGGGCGAGCTGATCGCCACCTCCGAGATCTCCGTCGTCCCGAGCCTCTACGAGGGCTTCTCGCTGCCCGCCGTCGAGCACATGGCCTGCGCGACTCCGCTGGTGGCCAGCCGTACCGGAGCCCTGCCCGAGGTGGTCGGAGACGCGGCGGTGCAGGTCGCGCCCGGCGACGCCGAGGAGCTCGCCGCGGTGCTGCGCCGCCTGCACGACGACCCCGAGGAGCGCGAACGGGTCGGCAAGGCGGGCTACGACCGCGTGATGGAGCGCTACACCTGGCACGTCGTCGCCAAGAAGACCGTCGAGGCCTACAACGAGGCCATTGAGGAGTTCGGCAAGTGCTGACCGTCGACTTCGCCCGGCTGCCGGTCGGCCCGGGCCACCGCGTGCTGGACCTGGGCTGCGGCGGCGGCCGCCACGCCTTCGAGGTGCTGCGCAGGGGCGCGGACGTGGTCGCCTTCGACATGGACCAGGGCGAGCTCGACGGGGTCAAGTCGATGTTCGCGGCGATGGAGGAGACGGGCGAGGCCAAGGGCACGGGCGAGACCGTGCAGGGCACCGCGCTGGACATGCCGTTCGAGGAGGGCAGCTTCGACCGGGTGATCGCCGCCGAGGTGCTGGAGCACATCCACGAGGACACGACTGCGATGCGGGAGATCCTGCGGGTGCTCAAGCCGGGAGGGCTGGCCGCGATCACCGTGCCCGCGTTCCTGCCCGAGCGGATCTGCTGGGCGCTGAGCGAGGCCTACCACACGGCTCCTGGCGGACATATCCGCATCTATACGTTGGCGGAGCTGCGGGCCAAGCTCAAGGCGACGGGCTTCAGGGTCGGGCCGCACCACTTCGCGCACGGCCTGCACGCGCCGTACTGGTGGATCAAGTGCGCGGTCGGCGTCGACAACGACGACAACCCGCTGGCCAAGGCGTACCACAAGCTCCTGGTCTGGGACATCATGAAGCGCCCGAGAACGACCAGGGTGGCCGAGGCCGTGCTGAACCAGGTCGTCGGCAAGAGCCTGGTGCTCTACATCAGGAAGCCTGCGTGATCACGCGGGAGCACGTCCTCCAGACCGCGCTGAGCATCTCAGCCATCCAGGAGGACGACGGCGGCGTGCCATGGCCCGAGGGGCACGTCGACGCGTGGAACCACGTCGAGTGCCTGATGGCCATGGCGGTGGCGGGTCTCAGGGACGAGGTGGAGCGCGGCTACGCCTGGCTGGCGGCCCACCAGCGCGAGGACGGCTCGTGGCCGATGAAGCTGGTCGCGGGCGAGGCGGTCGAGCTGGGCGGTGAGACCAACCACGCCGCCTACGTGGCCGTCGGCGCGTGGCACGACCTCCTTGTCACGGACGATCTGGACCCGGCGCGGCGGCGCTGGGACATGGTCAAGAGAGCCCTCGACTACGTCGTCGACCTCCAGACCCCGCGCGGCGAGATCGTGTGGGAGCGCGACGCGCAGGGCCGCCCCTCCGGCTACGCGCTGCTGACCGGCTGTTCCAGCATCCACCAGGGACTGCGCAGCGGCGTCCTGCTCGCCGACCGCCTCGGCGACCCGCAGCCGCACTGGGAACTGGCCGCCGACCGCCTGGCCGGCGTCCTGCAGAACAACCCCGAGGCGTTCGCCGACAAGAGCCGTTTCTCGATGGACTGGTACTACCCCGTCCTCGGCGGCGCCGTGCGCGGCGAGCCTGCCCTCGACCTGGTCGACAAGGAGTGGGACACCTTCGTCGTCCCCGGCCTCGGCATCCGCTGCGTCTCCGACCAGCCGTGGGTGACCGGCGCGGAGACCTGCGAGCTCGTCCTGGCCCTCGACGCGATCGGCGACCGCGAGCGCGCCGAGCGGCTGTTCGGCGACATGCAGCACCTGCGCCACGAGGACGGCTCGTACTGGACCGGCTGGCAGTTCGCCAACCTCAAGCACTTCCCGCACGAGCGCTCCGGCTACACCGCCGCCGCCGTGATCCTGGCCGCCGACGCGCTGTTCGGGTTCACGCCGGGCGCGGGCCTGTTCCGCGACATCCCGGTGCAGGACCCTTTCAAGGTCGACCGTCTGTACGGCCCGGCCCTCGACCTCGACTAGGGTCGCAAGCCGTTTTACGGCTTCTTTGCCGGGAAAAGCGGAGCGCCGCCCGAGGCCGTCGCGACGTGCTCACTAGTTTCGTGGGTGGCCGTTCGATGCGTCTTCGGGGGAAGAGTGGGCGACACGGGCACACTTGCGTTCTTGGACCGGATCACGACCGATCCGACCATCTCCCCCTCGTCGGGTTTCCGGCGCCTGCTGGCGAAGGATCCCGGCGAGGCGGACCTCGGCAGACGGCGCTTCCGCCTGAGATCCGGGCCTGCCCGCGCCGCCATGGAGCGCGCCGAGCGATCGCACGTCCTCGGCTACAACGCGGTCCTCTCCGACGAGACCGGCAAGATCGACGAACTCGCCCCCGAGCAGCGAGGCTTCGCCTACGGGGGCGCCGCCATGGCGTGCGCGACCCTCGACCTGCTCACCGTGTCCAGGGGCCGGCGCCTTCGTGAGCTGCTGGCCGGCCCCGCCGTACGGCACCAGCACGCCGCGCACCTCGGCGTCGGCCGCGCCTACGCCGGCCTGCGCGTGCGCCCGCTATGGGGTCTGGGGGACACGCATCCGTTGCTGCGCTGGCTGGCGGTCGACGGGTTCGGTTTCCAGCGCTCGCTCACCCGCGCCGACACGTTGGTGGGTGAGCGGGCGGTCCCCCATCTGCTCACCAGGAGCCAGCGCGCCCTGTTCGACCAGGGTCTCGGGCGCATGCTGTGGTTCCATGACTGCGCCTCGCCCGAAGACGTCTCGGCGCGCCTGGCCGAGTTCCCCGCGACGCGCAGGGCCGACCTGTGGAGCGGGGTGGCGTTCGCGGCCACGTACGTGGGCGGCGCGGACGTGGATGAGATGTGCAGGCTGACGGCCTATGCCGCCTCCGACGGCTTCCGCTCCCATCTGACGCAGGGCGCGGCGTTCGCGGCGACCGCCAGGGTCCGTGAGGGTCACGTGCCTGGCCACACCGAGCATGCCGTACAACTGCTCGCCGGGGCGGAGCCCGAGGAAGCGGCCTCGTGGGCGGACCGGGCGCTGATCGCGCTCGGCCACGACCCGCACACCCACGAGGACCTGCTCGGCTGGCAGGCCCACACCCGCAGGGTGTGGGCGCACAGGAACCGCTGACCTGCCGGTCAGTGAAGTCTGGTGAGGACCCGCAGCGAGCCGGTCACCGACGTCTCCTTGAACGCGCCCGTCTCCAGCGCGCGCAGATAGACGCGGTACGGCGCCTGCCCGCCGTCCTTCGGGTCGGGGTAGATGTCGTGGAAGGCCAGCGCGCCGCCGACCATCACGTGCGGCGACCAGCCCTCGTAGTCGCGCGTCACCGGCTCCTCCGAGTGGCCGCCGTCGATGAAGAGCATCGCCAGCGGTGTGTTCCACAGCCGTGCCACCTGCTCCGACCGGCCCACGATCGCGATGACCTCGTCCTCGAGGCCCGCCTCGGCGATCGTCGCGCGGAAGGTCGGCAGGGAGTCCATTCTGCCGAAGCGCGGGTCGACCAGCGTGGGATCGTGGTGCTCCCAGCCGGGCTGGATCTCCTCCGAACCCCTGTGGTGGTCGACCGTCACCACGACCGAGCCGGTCAGACGGGCGGCGGCGCCGAGGTAGATGGCCGACTTGCCGCAGTAGGTGCCGATCTCGCAGATGGGGCCGCGCGTGCCGTACCGCAGGGCGGTCTCGAACAGCGCCCTGCCCTCGTCGGCGGGCATGAACCCCTTGGCACGCTCGGCGGCGAGCAATAGCTCGGGCGGCATCTCCACGAGGAGCACCCTACTCCAACCGAACATTCCTCTTGAACGTGATTCTGCAACCTGTTCTACTTGGCACGTGAACCAGCGCGCCCGCATCGCGATGTCCGACGACGACGTCGCCGCCTTCCTCCAGGAATCGCGCAAGCTGCAGCTCGCGACCATCAACCAGGACGGCACGCCGCACCTGGTGACCATGTTCTACGCGATGGACGCCGGCCGGATCGCCTTCTGGACCTACGGCAAGGCGCAGAAGACGCGCAACCTGGACCGCGACCCGCGGGTCAGCTGCCTGATCGAATCAGGCGACGACTACGCCGAGCTCCGCGGCGTCCTGGTGTACGGCGTGGCCGAGCCGATCGACAGGACGCTCGACATCGGGATGGAGATCGCCAGGCGGATGACCCCCGGCGTACCCGACGAGCTCCTGCGTGAGTACGTCGAACATACGGGAAAAAAGCGCACCGCCTTCGTCGTGGAGCCGACCAAAGTGGTCTCATGGGACCACAGGAGGCTGTCATGAAGATCAAAGTCGATGACCTGGTCTGCGAGGCCAACGCCGTTTGCATGGGGCTCGCGCCCGAGGTCTTCGAGGTGGACGACGACGACCAGCTGCACATCCTGCTGCCTGAGCCGCCGCCGGAGCTGTTGGACCGCGTCCGCCACGCGGTGCGGTCATGTCCGAAAGCCGCCCTCACCCTGGAGGAGTAACCCCCCATGCGCGCAGCGCTGCTCCACACCGTAGGAGACGACAAGCTCGACATCCGCGACGACGTCACCCTGGCCCCCGTCGGCCCGGCGCAGGTACGCGTCAGGATCAAGGCCACCGGCGTCTGCCACTCCGACCTGTCGGCGATGACCGGCGTCGTCCCGCAGCCGGTGCCGCTGGTCCTCGGCCACGAGGGCGCGGGCGAGGTCGTCGAGGTCGGCGACCACGTCACCTCCGTCCAGCCGGGCGACCACGTCATCATCAACTGGCGCCCCTCGTGCCAGGACTGCGCGCTGTGCCTGGGGGGCCAGCCGTACCTGTGCATGAAGTACATCGTCGAGTCCTTCACCACCGGCGCCTTCCGGCTCGGCGACACGATGGTGTACGGCATGGCGGGCTGCGGCACCTGGGCCGAGGAGATCGTCATCCCGTGGCAGGGCGCCGTCAAGGTCGACCCCTCCCTGCCGTGGGAGGCCGCCGCGCTCATCGGCTGCGGCATCACCACCGGCGTCGGCGCGGCCATCAACACCGCCCGCGTCCGGCCCGGCTCCACCGTCGCCGTCATCGGCTGCGGCGGCGTCGGCCTGTCGGTCATCCAGGGCGCCCGGATCTCCGGCGCGCGCACCATCCTGGCCATCGACCCGCTCACCTCGAAGCACGAGCTCGCGCTGAAGGTCGGAGCCACCCACGCCGTCACCCCCGACGACCTGCCGGGCGCACTCCAGGAGCTCACCAGCGGGCAGGGGTTCGACTACGGCTTCGAGGTCGTCGGCAAGGCCGCCACCATCCAGAGCGCGTGGCAGCTCACCCGCCAGGGCGGCGACGTCATCGTGGTCGGGGCCGGAGCCATGGACGACATGGTGCAGATCTCGGCGTTCAGCCTGCTGTTCGAGGGGAAGAACCTGCTTTCGTCCCTGTACGGCGAGGCGGACGTCAGGCACGACTTCCCCTACTTCGCGGAGCTGTACAAGTCCGGACAGCTCGACCTCGACTCGATGATCAGCGCCAGGATCAGGCTGACGGACCTGAACGACGCGGTGAGCGCACTCCGCAGCGGAGAGGCCCTCCGCCAGATCGTCCTGTTCGACTGACCTCGCCATAATGGGGCGCTTCGCGCCTTGGGGCTCGGCATTCCGGTGTGGGGGCCGGCCTTCAACTGCATGATCCTCGCCATGCGGCGCTTCGCGCCTTGGGGGCTCAGGCAGTCCGGTGTGGGGGCAAGCCCCCACACCCCCGGCGAGGGGCCCGCCCCTCGCGCACCCCAGGCTCGGGGACCTCCAAATTCGCGGTAATCCTGCAGCCAAGCGCTGACACTGAGTAATGCGTCCTTGCCATTCCGCCGCGTGGAGAGCAAGCGGCGCGACCATTGGGAGTGTCGCGGTTCGGGCACAGAAGATCTGTACGCGGGAGCATCACGGACCGGCGGCGGAAAACTTTGAGAGGCAGGTGTGATGACCGGCTACCACACCAGCTGGGTGCGCCCTGACGTCCTGAGCGATGATCCTGAACGGATCGCGATCCGTGAGGCGCTGGCCTTCGGTAAGGCCCTGTACGACCGACGAACCGCCCTGGGCCTGACCGTCGCGGATCTCGCTCAGCGGGCGGGCATGACCGTGGATGAGATCGAGTGCATCGAAGAGGGGGGAACCGCGCCCACGGTCGCCCTGTTGCGGCAGCTGGCTGCCGCGCTCGACGCCGATGTCCGGCTCACTTCCGGACACGATCTCGGCTCTGTGTGGTTCGAGGCCCACGCCGCCTGATGTGACCACAAGAAGGGGCGCGCGACCAACCCTGCCTCGACCGCCGAGGCACGCGTCAGCTCGGCCCGTCCACCAGGTCGGGATGGCATGACGTGAGGAAGGCGAACGCCTCGGTCGCGTCCTTGGCCCTGAAGAATCCGACCATCGTGGCGTTGAACTCCGCACGGCGCAGGGCCGAAACGCTGATCGCGTCGATGCCGTGTGCCATGAGGTGACCGTTCATCATGGATCGGCCGGTTCGCTTGTTCCCGTCGAAGTAGAACTGCTGGAGCGTGGCGAACAGGAAGTAGGCGATGGCCTGCTCGAAGGGATCTTCGACCTCGGCCTCCGGCGTTTCGATTCCCCGCGTGAACATCTCGCGCAGGTTCTGCCCTCCGGGCTCAGTAGACGGGGGGAGATACCTGCCGTGCTCACCCAGACCCACGCCGGGCGTCACGGTCAGCTTCCGCGGTGAAGGCGAGAGGGCCTCGTCTCTGGCGATGAGGTAGTGAAAATGATCGGATGTCGGCTTGTCCAAGCGGAAGCAGCCCGTTTTCACGACGTCGACCAGCTCTCTGGCCGCCTCCGCCAGGTTGGCCACTTGACGCTCGTCGCTGAGCTTGCGGCCACCGACGGTGATGCCGTCCATCAAGGTTTGCACTTCTGGATACGTGAACGGGTTGCCTTCGAGGGCGGCAGCGTCCCAGACGAACTCGGGAAGCGCGCGTTGGTAACGCCAGATCGCACGCTCGACAGTGTGCACCCCGAGATCTCGCTTGACCGCCGAACGATCCCACGTGAATCCCAGGGCGGCGAACAGACGCTCACTCATGGTGATCTCCTCTCAGCATGATCCCACCGCTACACGTCACCCCGCCCCGTCGAGCCGAAGTCCCAGCCCCGCCGCAGGTCGGCCCACGAAAGGTGCGACGACAGCCGCCCCCCTGCGCCCGTCGCCGACCCGCGCCTTGAGTCTCCAGTAAGGGGAGGCGCGAGAGTGGGGGCATGGACGGCGACACGCTCTACTCGATCGGTGATCTGGCCCGGCGGACCGGGCTGACGGTCAAGACCATCCGGTTCTACTCCGATCGGGGGATCGTGCCGCCGGCTGACCGTAGCCCGGCCGGCTACCGCCTCTACGGCATCGACGCCGTCGCCCGCCTCGATCTCGTGCGGACGCTGCGCGATCTCGGGCTGGATCTTCCCACGATCCGGAAGGTCGTGGACCGGGAGGTCCCGCTCGCCGAGGTCGCCGCAGCGCACGCCGAGGCGCTGGCGGTGCAGATCCGGACGCTGCGGCTGCGGCGCGCGGTGCTGACGGCGGTGGCCAGGCGCGGGTCCACCCCTGAGGAGATGGATCTCATGCACAAGCTGGCAAAGCTGTCCGAGGACGAACGCCGACGTCTGGTCGACGACTTCCTCGACACCGCCTTCGGCGGCCTGGACCCCGGGTTTGAGGGGGTCAGGCGCTCGATGACCCCCGAACTGCCCGACAATCCCGAGGCCGAGCAGGTCGAGGCGTGGGTGGAGTTGGCCGAACTGTCCCAGGACCCGGGCTTTCGCGCGGGCATGCGGCGCATGGCCGAGCATCATGCGGCCGACCGCGCCCAGGCAGAGCTGCACGCCGCCGATCGCGCCCGGACAGAGCTGCACGCCGCTGGTCGCGCCCAAGACGTGGTGACAGGCCCTCGTCGCGATGCCGCCGCCATGGTCCGTGAACAGGTCGGCCCTGCTCTGGCGGCCGGGATCGATCCGGTCTCGGCCGAGGCCGATCCGGTCGTCGCGGCGGTCACGGGGCGGTACGCGCAGAGCCTCGGCCTCCCGGACGATGTCGACCTTCGGCGCAGGCTGCTGGCGCGGCTGGAGGGCGCGAACGACCCTCGCAGGGAGACCTATCTCCGGCTGCTCGCGGTGATCAACGGCTGGCCCGCGCCGGAAAGCCTCGCGCCGGCGCTCGACTGGTCCATCCAGGCCCTGCGCGCCCGGACACCGGGGTAGCTTGCCGGGTCACAGGCGGGCCGGTTCACACGCGTTTGGTCCGCAGGCCCGCCGCTCGTAGGCGGGCAGCATTCCGGTCTGGACGTCGCGCAGCGCGGCCGGGTCGTGGCGGGCGATACTTACCCGGCGACCAGTCCACCTCACCAACACCGCCCCAACGGCAACCCAACACCGATTGCGGGTGGCTCATCCGCACGTAGGCCGCTCGTGGGTGGACCGGTCCCGCCTACCAGGCGATCGACGGCTGACGACGGTTTCCGGCCGACCGGATGATCACTGCAGGGTGATGGCGTCGATGTACGCCGCCGACTGGCCACCTGCTCCGGCAGCCGGGGCGAAGCGCACGCCGATCTCCCTGACATCGTGCAGGTCGGGCGTTCCCACGAGGTTGAACCAGATCCGCACCCCGTCGGAGCGGACCGCCACGCCGCCGCTGTCCCGCCACGTCAGCCCGTCGCCGGTCCGGACGTAGAGCTTGGCGGTGGTGCCTGAGGCATGGTTACCCCATGGCGCGGTCCGTACCGTGGCCGACAGCGAGGTGTAGCCGCTCAGGTCGAGCGTGCCGCGATGGAGCAGGTAGGACTCGGGAGCGCCGAGGTCGATGTCGGCCTTCAGAGAACGGGCGCCCTGAGCCGCCCACTCGGTGACCGGCCAGGGACCGTCCTTCACCTTGTAGCCGGCCCACCCCTGCGGCCCCGACTCGAAATCGGCCAGCGGCAGGACGGGCCGGACGAGCGCGACCCGGTCGAGATAAACCGCCGAGCCACCGGTGGCTCCGGGCGCCGGGGCGAAGCGCACGCCGATCTCGCGGACGTCGTTCAGATCGGGAATTCCGGCGAGGGACAGGGTCAGGGCGACCCCGTCGGGACCGGCGACAGCCGAACCGCTGTCGGCCCAGGTGAGGTTCTCACCGGTCCGTACGTAGAGCTTGGCGGTGGTGCCGGAGGCGTGGTCGCCCCAGGGCGCGGTATGCGCGAACGCGGTGATCGCCTGGTGGCCGCTCAGGTCGAGCGTGCCGCGATGGAGCAGGTAGGACTCGGGAGCGCCGAGGTCGATGTCGGCCTTCAGAGAACGGGCGCCCTGAGCCGCCCACTCGGTGACCGGCCAGGGACCGTCCTTCACCTTGTAGCCAGCCCACCCCTGTGACCCCGACTCGAAATCGGCCAGCGGAACCGACGGCCCGGTGACGGGCGTTCCGCCGGGAGCGGTCCGGGCGGTCAGCTGGATCTCGCCGCGGTTGACCGTCCACGGGTCGTTCATCAGTTGTGCCGCGTGCCGGTTCGCGGCGGGGCTCCACACACTGTCCCAGGTCAGGAAGTACGCGGTGGCCGGAAATCGCGTACGGATCGCGTCGATCCAGAGGCGGTAGTCGAAGCTGCCGGTGGTGCCGACACCCATTTCGGTGAAGGCGAACGGCTTGCCGAGGGTGAGCAGTTCGTCATACCCGTTCAGGGTCGCCGGAGCGTTGGTGTAGCAGTCGAGTCCGACGACGTCGGTGACGTCGGGCCCGGGATAGTACGCCGTCCGTTGCTGCGGTCCGCAGTCCGGCGCGTACACCCACAACAGGTTGTGCAGCCCCTTGGTCGTCGTCAGATAGTCGAACATGGCCCGCCACACGTTCCGGAACGCGGCGGGGCTCTGCCCGCCCCACCAGAACCAGGCGCCGTTCATCTCGTGCATGGGACGGAACAGCACCGGCACGCCCGCGTCGTCGAGTTCGCGCAGCCCCGCGGCGATCTGATCCAACTGGTCGCGCCAGCGGGCGCCAAGGCTGGTGGACGGATCGGACAGGTGGGCGAAATCCGCCAGCCGGTCACGAAAGCCCTGTGGCGCGACCGGATTCGGAGCGTGCACGCTGATGGACACAAGCCCGCCCGCTTTCCACCAGTCCACCAGGGCGGAGTTGCACGAATGGTCGACCGTGGTCGGGTAGTCGTCGCGCCAGTCGGCGGACGTGCCGTTGTCGTGCCAGCCTCCCGCGTAGTCGCAGGCGAGCACGCCCGGATACTGGCCGGTCTGGTCATGGAGCGTCGCTATCTGCTGGAGGTTGAACGTGCCTCCGCTGTAGCCGCCGAAATGACCGGACACCACGCGGTTCCCTGCCCGGTGCGGCAGGTCGGCCAGCCAGGCCGCGACGGCCCGCGCCGAGGTGGAGGCCGACGGGTCGGCGGTGGCACCGGCCCCGGCACGGGCGGGCGTGACCGCTAAGGACAGCACGACGCCAGCCAGGGCCATCAGGACAAGTACGCGTCGCGACAGGCGACCGGCCCTTCTGCGATCTTTCATTGCGCCCCCGCTCCCCCATGATCACGTGAATCCGGACAAGACTAGCTTCTCGGGCGGCCAGCTCCCGTCCAGGGCGAGCACCCGCACTCCCACGTCATCTCGAACCCGCCGGAGAGCGTGACCACCACACCGGACCGCCGGATCGGCACCGCCGTCGGGCTAGCGCTGGTGGGCCCAGAGGTCGCGGAGGAGGGCGATCTCCGCGCCGTGATGGAGGGCCTCGCGGTTGATGTGGAGGACCAGCGCGGCCATCGGCGCCTCGGCGTAGGGGCCCTCGGCGGGACCGCAGGGGCGTGCCATCCCCTCGACTCCCAGGCCGCGCACCCCCGCCGACCACGCCTCGTAGACGTCGTCGAGCTGCTTGAGTGCCTCGGACGCCGACCCGGCGTAGGGGTGCGAGGGGTAGGAACAGGGCGCGCCGCCGAAGTGGGCGGCGGTTCGCGCGCCGAAGACGCCCACGATAACGTGCCCGAGCCGCCACGCGATCGTGGTGAAGGGGGCAGGCCGGGGCTCGGGGAAGGCGTAGTCGATGGTGTACTCGCCCTCCCCGATGGCCAGGCCGGGGTCGGCTTCACCGCGCTTGCGGACGTTCCAGCAGCCGGGGACCGGCTCCCAGAAGTACTCCTCGTCGGTCAGCCCGTCGAGGCGCGGGCGCAGATGCTCGCGCCAGTGCCAGTCGAGCTGTTCGTGCAGTTCCTTGTCCCATGCGACGTCCCGTGCCACGCTCATGAACGAGACGCTACGCGCGAGGACCGACGTTCCTCAGGACGCGGTGGCCCACACGCGGATGTCCGTCAACGTGAACGAGGAGGAGAAGCCGCGCAGGAACCCGTCGAGCAGGCCGAGCAGCGCCGCCTACTCCGAGGCGAACGCGGCGTCGAACGCCGCCGTCGGCGGGGTGATCGCGTTCAGCTTCCTGATGTAGGCCAGCGCCTCCGGCGCCCCGTCCAGCCGGTCCATCCCCGCGTCCTCCCACTCGATCGAGATGGGCCCGCCGTACCCGATCGAGTTGAGCGCGCGGAAGCAGTCCTCCCACGGCACGTCACCGCGCCCCGTCGAGACGAAGTCCCAGCCCCGCCGCAGGTCGGCCCACGGCAGGTGCGACGACAGCCGTCCCCTGCGCCCGTCGCCGACCCGCACCTTGGTGTCCTTGCAGTCGACGTGGTAGATCCGGTCGGCGAAGTCGAGGATGAACCCGACGGGGTCGATGTCCTGCCACACCATGTGGGAGGGGTCCCAGTTGAGCCCGAACGCGGGCCTGTCGCCGATCGCCTCCAGGGTGCGCCGCGTCGTCACGTAGTCGTAGGCGATCTCCGACGGATGTACCTCGTGCGCGAACCGCACGCCCACCTCGTCGAACACGTCGAGGATCGGGTTCCACCTGTCGGCGAAGTCCTGGTACCCGTCCTCGATCATGGACGGCGGGACCGGGGGGAACATCGCCACCGTGTGCCAGATGGACGACCCGGTGAACCCGACGACGGTGTCGACGCCGAGCAGCGCGGCGGCGCGCGCGGTGTTCTTCAGCTCCTCGGCCGCGGCCTGCCGTACCGACTCGGGGTCGCCGGAGCCCCAGATGCGCGCGGGCAGGATCGCCTGGTGGCGGGCGTCGATGGGGTGGTCGCAGACCGCCTGTCCCGCCAGGTGGTTGGAGATGGCCCACACGTTGAGACCGTGCTTGTCGAGCTGGGCCCGCTTGGCGGCGACGTAGGAAGGGTCGGCGACGGCCTGGCTGACGTCGAAGTGGTCGCCCCAGCAGGCGATCTCGAGGCCGTCGTAGCCCCACTCGGCGGCCAGCCTGCACACCTCGTCGAACGGCAGGTCCGCCCACTGGCCCGTGAACAACGTGACCGGTCTCGTCATGGGATCTCCTTGTAGCGGCCCTCGGCCGCGCTCTGCTCGACGGCCGCCAGCACGCGCTGCACCCTCAGCCCGTCGGCGAACGAAGGGGAAGGGTCCGTGCCGTTGCCGACCGCCTCGAGGAAGTCCTTGATCTCGTGCGTGAACGTGTGCTCGTAGCCGAGGCCGTGGCCCGGCGGCCACCACGCGCCCACGTAGGGGTGGTCGGGCTCGGTGACCAGGACGCGCCTGAAGCCCTCGCCGCCCGAGGACACCCACAGCTCGTTCATGGCCTCGAAGTCGAAGGCGAGGCTGCCGAGCGATCCGTTGACCTCCAGGCGCAGGGCGTTCTTGCGCCCGGTGGCGAACCTGGTCGCCTCGAAGGAGGCCAGCGCCCCCTCCGACATCCGCCCGATGAACAGCGCCGCGTCGTCGACGGTGACCGTTCCCATCTCGCCGGTACGGCTGCCGCCGAGCCCCGAGGAGGCCGCGGCCAGCGGCCGTTCCTTGACGAAGGTCTCGGTGAGCGCCGAGACGCCCACGATCTGCTGGCCGGTGACGAACTGGGCGGTGTCGATGATGTGCGCCCCGATGTCGCCGAGCGCCCCCGAGCCCGCCTTGTCCTTCTGCAGCCGCCACACCAGCGGGAAGCCGGGGTCGACGATCCAGTCCTGCAGGTACTGCGCCCTGACGTGCCTGATCTGCCCGAGCTCTCCCGCGGCGACCATCCGCCGCGCCAGCGCGATCGCGGGCACGCGCCGGTAGTTGAAGGCGACCATCGACCGGCCGGGTGAGGCGGCAGCCGCCGCCACCATCGCCTGCGCCTCCTCGACGGTGTTGGCGAGCGGCTTCTCGCAGATGACGTGCTTGCCCGCCTGGAGCGCGGCGATGGCGATCTCGGCGTGGGAGTCGCCGGGCGTGCAGATGTCGACGATGCCCACGTCGTCGCGGTTGACCAGGTCCTTCCAGTCGGTCTCGACCGCGGCCCAGCCCATCCTGGCCGCGGCCTCGGTGGCGGCCTCGCGCGACCTGCCGGACAGCGCCGCCATGACGGGCGTCACCGGCAGGTCGAAGAAGGCCGACACGGTGCGCCAGGCCTGGGAGTGGACGCGCCCCATGAACGCGTAGCCCACCATGCCGACGCCGATCGTCGTTCGAGTCATCAGGATTCAAACCCCAGAGGTAGGTACTTCTGCACGTTCTCCTTCGTGATGGTCTCCGAAGCGAGCGTGATCGACTGCGGGACCTGGTTCTCCACGAGGTCGCTCATGCCCTTTCCCTGGGCTATCAACCTCGCCAGCTTGATGGCGGAGGAGGCCATGGTCGGGCTGTAGGTGACGGTCGCCTCCAGCACCGAGCTGCCGGACTGGATCTCCCGCATGGCGTTGGCCGATCCGGCGCCGCCCACCATGAAGAACTCGGTGCGCCCCGCCTCCTTGATCGCCGCCAGGACGCCGACGCCCTGGTCGTCGTCGTGGTTCCACAGCGCGTCGATCTTCTTGTGCGCCTGGAGCAGGTTGGCCGCGACCTTGTTGCCCGTCTCGACGGTGAACTGCGCGTCCTGCTTGGCGGTGACGCTGAAGCCGTACGTCTTGAGCGCGTCGGCGAAGCCCTTGCTGCGGTCCTGGGTCAGCGGGAGCGTGGCGATGCCCTGGATCTCGACGATCACCGGGTTGGTGACGCCCTTCTCCTTCAGCTTCTTGCCGACGTAGTGGCCGGCCGCCACGCCCATGCCGTAGTTGTCGCCGCCGATCCAGCTACGGTAGGCGAGCTTGTCGGGGAAGACCCGGTCGAGGTTGACGACGGGGATGCCCGCGGCGGTGGCCTGCAGCGCGATCTGGTTCAGCTGCTGGCCGTCGTTGGGCAGGATGACCAGCGCGTTCACCTTGGCCGCGATCAGCGACTCGACGGCCGAGATCTGCGCGTTGATGTCGTTGGTCGGCTCGACCGGCTTGAACTCGACGTCGGAGTACTGCTTGGCGGTGGCCTCGGCGTTCTTGGCGATGGCCGCGATCCACCCGTGGTCGGCCGCGGGCGCGGAGAAGCCGATGACGACCTTCGTGCCCGGCTGGTCGTTACCGCCGGCGGCGGGCGCGGGAGCGGGCGCCGTGTTCTGCGGCGACGGCTGGGCCACCGGCTCGTTGCTGGTGCACCCGCTGGCCAGCAGGACGGCCCCGCCCACGAGGAAACCTCTGCGCGCGACTTTCTCGGTCATGGTGTTCTCTCCTTGAGGTTCCGCCGCTGGAGAAGGACGGCGACGACGATGATCAGGCCCTTGGCGATCAACTGGTCGCTGGTGTTGAGCCCGTTGAGGATGAACAGGTTCGTGATCAACGTGAAGATCAGCAGGCCGAGGATGGAGCCGATGATCGTGCCCCGGCCGCCGGTGAGCAGCGTGCCGCCGATGATGACCGCGGCGATCGCGTCGAGTTCGTAGAGGTCTCCGTGGGTGGAGGAGCCCGTGGTGGTCCTCGCCATGATCAGGATGGCGGCGATCCCGCAGCAGAACCCCGACAGCGCGTACAGCAGCATCGTGTGCCGCCGCACGTCGATTCCGGCCAGGCGTGCGGCCTCGGGGTTGCCGCCGACCGCGTAGGTGCGCCGGCCGAACGTGGTGCGGTTCAGCACGATCCAGCCGGCCGCGACCACCAGCGCGAAGATGTAGACCAGCAGGGGGACGCCGAGCACTCTGGTGGTCGACAGCGCGACCACCGCCTCGTTGCCCTGCTGGATGAGCTGCGTCTTGCGGTCCGACATCCGCTGGGCCAGGCCACGGGCGGCCACCAGCATGGCCAGTGTGGCGATGAACGGCACCATCCGCCCGTAGGCGATCAGCAGCCCGTTGACCAGGCCCGCGCCGGTCCCGACGAGGATGGCGCACACGCCCATGACGAACGGGCCGTAGGACTGGGTGGCGAGCGTGGTCGCCCACACCGAGGCCAGCGCCATATTCGCGCCGACCGACAGGTCGATGCCGCCACCGATGATCACGAACGTCATGCCGACGGTGATGACCCCGATGGTGGCCGCCAGCGAGAGGATGCTGATCAGGTTGGCGGCGGTGGCGAAGTTCTCCGGTACGGTCACCAGCCCCACGACCGCCAGCAGCGCCAGCGCGGCCACCAGCCCCAGATGCCGCACCTCGCCGAACCTGCTGAACAGACCGACGCCGGTCAGGGGAACGCCTTCGGACTTCACGCCGCGCTACCTTCCATGATCATGTCAAGGACCGTGTGCTCGTCGAGCTCCTGGGCGGCGGCCGAGTGGATGACCCGGCCCTCGCGGACCACCAGCACGCGGTCGGCCAGGCCCAGCACCTCCGGCACCTCGCTGGAGACCAGCAGGACCCCGATGCCGTCGTCGGCCAGCTTCCTGATCACCGCGTACAGCTCGGCCCTCGCCCCCACGTCCACGCCCCTGGTGGGCTCGTCGAGCAGGAGCAGCTTGCGGTCGTTGAGCAGCCAGCGGGCCAGCACGGCCTTCTGCTGGTTGCCGCCCGACAGCGTCTTGATCGGCCGCTGCGGGTCGGGGGGCCTGATGTCGAGCGTCTGGACGAGTTGCCTGGCCTCGGCGTCCTCGCGCGCCCTGTCCAGCCACCCGAACCTGGCGTAGCGGCCGAGGCTGCCGAGCGTGATGTTGGCCGTCACCGTCTGGTCGAGCAGCAGTGCCTGCGCCTTGCGTTCCTCGGGGGCAAGGCCCATGCCCTGCCGTACGGCACGCGTGGTGCTCCTGGACACGAGCATGCCGTCCAGGACGACCCGGCCGGTGGCGCGGCGGGCGCCGTACACGGCCTCGAGGATCTCCGAACGGCCCGAGCCGACCAGGCCCGCCAGCCCGACGATCTCGCCGGCCCGCACCGAGAACGAGACGTCGGCGAAGACACCCGGCGCGGCGAGGTTCTCCACGCGCAGGACCTCGGCGCCGGGGGCGGCGCCCGAGCGGGGCGGGAAGACGTACTCCACGTTCCGCCCGGTCATGAGCGAGACGATCCGCGAGGTCGGGGTGTCGCGGGCGGGCAGGCCCACGGCGACCGTCCGGCCGTCCTTGAGCACGGTGACCCTGTCGCCGATCTCCCTGATCTCCTCCAGGCGGTGCGAGATGTAGACGACGGCCACGCCCTGGGCGGTGAGCTCCCTGATGATGCGGAACAGGTTGGCGACCTCGTCGTGGGCGAGCGCGGCCGAGGGCTCGTCCATGACGATCACGCGGGCGTCGTGGGAGAGCGCGCGGGCCATCGAGACCACCTGCTTGGCGGCCGGTGAGAGCCTGCCGACCTCCTTCGACGGCCGGATCTCGCCGTGGCCGAGCCTGGTGAGGATCTCGGTGGCCCTGCTCCTGAGCGTCTTGCGGCGGGTGAAGCCGAGGCGGGTGGGCTCGTGGCCGAGCATGATGTTCTCGGCCACGCTGAGCCCGTCGACCAGGTCGAGCTCCTGGTACATGGTCGCCACGCCGAGCCTGATGGCGTCGACAGGGCTGCTCGGCGCGATGGTCGTGCCGTTGAGCTCGATGGTGCCCGCGTCGGGCCGGTGTACTCCGGCGAGCACCTTGATCAGCGTGGACTTGCCGGCGCCGTTCTGGCCGAGCAGGCAGTGCACCTCGCCGGCCCGCACGTCGAGGTCCACGCCGTCCAGTGCCCGGACGCCGGGGAACTGCTTGACGATGCCTCTCATGATCAACACGTGACGCTCCTGCCGATCAGCGTCAGAACATCACCCGGAGATCGGGGGATGTGACCCGTCATGCCGTGACCATAAGAGCGGACTTACGACGAATGCAAGGGATCAAGCCCCCACAATTTCCCTTCTTCCGCCGAACATCGGCAGAAGACGTGGTCACGAGACACGAAAGGGGACTGCCCTCCGACGGAGGGCAGTCCCCTTTCGCGCTCGTCCTACAGCATCGCCTTCATCGAGTCGGCCGCCGAGAGCACGTAGGGCTGCTCGACCATGATCGAGTCCCAGTGGTCGGCGATCGCCTCAGGCGAGAGGTCGTCGGACTTCCACCCCGGGCCCTCGGCGACGAACACCCGCGCCACCTTGCCGCCGCCGACGCTGAACACCTCGCCGGAGGCCTCGCACGTGTCGTGCGCGAGGAAGGCCACCAGCGCGCTGACCCGCTCGGCCGTGAACTTCGCCTCGAACTCGGCCGGCAGCAGCGCCTCGGTCATGCGCGTCCACGCGACGGGGGCGATCGCGTTGGCCTTGATGCCGTTGCGCGCGCCCTCGATCGCCAGCGTCTTGGTCAGCCCGACCAGCCCCATCTTGGCCGTGGAGTAGTTGGCCTGACCGAAGTTGCCGAACAGGCCGGCGGGCGAGGAGGTGTTGACGATGCGCCCGTAGCCCTGCTCCTTGAGGTAGGGGTAGGCGGCCTGGCTGACCAGGTAGGAGCCGCGCACGTGCACGGCGAGCACCGCGTCGAACTCCTCGACCGTCATCTTGCCGAACGACTTGTCGCGCAGGATGCCCGCGTTGTTGACGACGATGTCGACCTGGCCGAACGCGTCGACGGCGGACTGGACGATCGCCTTGGCGCCCTCGGGGGTGGCGACGTTGTCGGCGTTGGCGACGGCCTCGCCGCCGTTCTTCCTGATCAGCTCGACGACCTCGGCCGCCGGACCCGACGAGGCGCCGGTGCCGTCGAGCGCGCCGCCGAGGTCGTTGACCACGACGCGCGCCCCCCGTTCGGCCAGGAGGAGCGCGTGCGCGCGGCCGAGACCGTGCCCGGCGCCCGTGATGATCGCGACCTTGCCGTCGAACCGGAGCATGCGAACCCTCCACGCTAGGAGAACAACATTCTAGTAAGGGCACAATATCTCGATCGACCTGTTGCGGACAGTGATCAGTCATGCGGATTTCTGCTAGAGTTCTTGACCCCGCAAGGGCGGCGGTCACGGACGACACCCCCTCCCTGGAACGGCCCCGCCCACCATCCGGGCTGGAGGCTTTGCATGCCCACACAGCCGCCCCTCCGCGTGGTCCAGTGGGCCACTGGCGCCGTCGGCCGCCACGCGCTGCGCAGTGTGCTCACCAGACCAGAGTTCGAGCTCGCGGGCGTTCTCGTCTACGACCCCGACAAGGTCGGCGTGGACGCGGGCGAGCTGGTGCGCCTGCCCGAGACCGGCGTCACGTGCACCGACGACGTGGAGCGGATCATGGCGCTCGACGCCGACTGCGTGCTCCACATGCCGCTGCCCGCCTCCTACTTCGGCCGCGACCAGACCTCCGACATCGAGACGATCTGCGCGCTGCTCGCCTCGGGCAAGAACGTGATCACCACCACCGGGTTCGTCTACCCCCGCTCGTACGGCCCCGGCGTCGTCGAACGCATCGAGCAGGCCTGCGCGAAAGGCGGCACCTCGCTCCACGGCACCGGGATCAACCCCGGCTTCATGAGCGACTTCCTGCCGCTGGCGCTGACCGGGCTGTCGGGCCGGGTCGACCACATCTACGTGCGCGAATCGTCCGACTTCCGCGGCCACCCGTCGCGGCAGATCGTGGTGGACCTGGTCGGCTTCACCCGCTCGGCCAAGGACTACACCGCCGCGGTCCGGCCGTACCGGGCCTTCCAGCGCGCCCTCTTCGCGGAGAGCGTGCAACTGGTGGCCGACGCGCTCGACGTACGGCTGGACGAGGTGGAGGAGAGCGACGAGTTCGAGCTGGCGACGGAGGAGTTCGAGATCGCGGCCGGACTGGTGCGCGAGGGCACGGTCTGCGCCTCCCGCTGGGTCTTCTCCGGGCTGGTGCGAGGACGGCCGTTCATGACCATCGAGTGCGTCTACAAGGCCGACTCGACCAAGGTACGGCGCTGGCCGGAGCCGGGGTTCGCGATCCACATCGAGGGGGTGCCGCAGATGACGGTGACCGTGGACGAGGTCTCCCACGGGCTCGCGGCGGCCGCGGCGCGAGCGGTCAACAACGTGCCCGCCGTGTGCGCGGCGCCACCCGGCATCCGCACCCTGCTCGACCTGCCCATCCCGACCGGCCGCCACACCGTCACCCGCCACTGACCCCCACCCGGCAACGTCCCTCGCCTGACCCCCACAGGCAAGGTCCCTCGCCTCCGGCTCGGGGCCGGCCTTCCCCGGGGGCGCCCGCCCCCGTCCCGCCCCCGTTGACCACGCGCCTCGGAATCCCTGCGCATTTGACAGGGTGGGTGATGAGGAGAAGCCCGCGGAGGGCTACCGGATCGCAGAGTCCGGTGCTGGCCGAGCTCTCGTTCACCATGCCGCACTGGCAGGCAGCGAGATCAGTCTGCGCGGGGAACTGGTCCACGCAACCGTTTCTCGGCTGGTCGGTGCCCTTCGTTCCCACAGGGACGCGAACCTGCGCCCGCTGCGTCGGCCTGATGGATCAACCCGTGCCGGAGGTGTCGGCACGCGTGTCGTAGCGGCACTAGCGAGCGCCCTCCCATGCACCCCACGGCCACGCCTCCCCCGCCCCCGATAGCTGCCCGATTGTTTCCCGACCGAGGTGGCAACTCTGTCTTCCGATGCCATAGCCCAGTGGCTCCCCCGCAGCCCACACACGTGCGGCACAGAGGGAGCTGACGCCGACCGAGGGACACGGGGGTCGGGAGCGGGGGTACGAACCGCCATCCGACGCCCGCCTATGTACTCCTCAAAGGTGCGCGGGTGCGTATTTCAGAGTTCCGTGCGCCTGGCCCAAAGGTCAGGGACATCCTCGGGCGCTGACCCCTGGCCCGCCCAGAACGGCTTGTTGTCCTCGTCGTGGATGACGACCACAGGCGTGCGCTCGAGAGCCCAGGCAATCGCTTCCTGATCGGTATCGAAGGCGGGAACATGAGCCGCCACACCGGGCTTCGCATCCCAGCCGACGCGGGCCTGGTCGATGTACCCGGTCCAGCACCAGGTACTCGAAGGGTCGTCGAGGTCTCGGCATTCGGGGTAGAGACACGCCGTTCCGTAGGGGCCGTGTTCGGTCACGAGGAGTCCTAGGGCGTGTTTCATAAGCAGGTCAGCCAGTCGTTGATGATGGCGATCTGGACGGTGGCCTCGTAGCGTACGGCGAGCTTGTCGTACCTGGTC